>JAJXVM010000062.1 GCA_021782135.1 Myxococcales bacterium
GGACGGCGGGCGCGCTCGGCGCCGGCTGGCCGTGGCTGCCGCTTGCCCAGAGGTCTGCTCCACCGGCCGGCTCGGCGCGCCCGAGCGGAAAGCCTAAGTGCGCGCCGTGCCTTACCGATCATGCCTGGCGAGCCCGGCGGCCGGAGGGCCGCGTGTCCGTGCCCTCCGAAGAATCGGGGACCGCCCTCCCGGAGAGCGACCAGGATCCCCATGACCCCGCCAGACCTCGCCTACAAGCTCTACCTCGACCGCGGACCGCTCCGCGCGCGACTGCTTCGGCTGCTGCGCCGCTCCGGCCTGCGATGGGAGGACGTCAGCCCGGCGCCGGGCGCGCCCCGCGTCGAGCTGCGTCGGAGGATGCGGGCCGCGGACGCGGTGGTGCTGGTCGCGCCGGAGGCGCGGCTCGAGCTCGACCTCGCGCGCGCGCTCGGACGGCCGGTCATCGGCGTGGTGCCGCGCGGCGAACGGACCGCGCCGGACGGCGTCCCGGCGCTCCTCGACGAGCGGGTCGGGTGGAACCCCGAGCTCCTCGCCGATTGCATCCGCCAGTACGCGCTGCCGGACTGAGCCCGCCCCTGGCCGCACCGCGCCGGCCGGCCGGTGCCGGGCCGGCCCGGCCCGTGATAGGGATCCCGGTCGTGCGCGACCGCCGCTACGACTTCCTCTACGAGCGCGAGAAGCAGCCGGTGAAGGCCTACGTGCTCGGGCAGTTCGCGGCGCACCTGGCCTCGGAGCTCTCCCGCTGGCCGCCGCCGTTCGTGGAGTGGGTGTCGGACGAGCTGCGACGCCGGTACGCCGCCGGGCTCTCCGAGCGACCGCGCGAGGCGGCGCTCCGCTTCGCCCTGAAGGTCGCCCGGCTCGACCTCGCCCGCGAGTTCGAGGCGGTGGACCGCCTCATGGCGACCGAGGCGGCGGCCTGCTGGCAGACCGAGGCCGAGGCGGCCGCCGGACACCTCCTCGTCCGCTTCCTGACCGAGAAGGCGCTCTCGCTCAAGGAGTACGCCGAGGGGGTCCCGCTCAGCCGCGCCGACCTGATCGGGATGCTGGACGAGGTGGAGCGCCGGCTCGCGCGGCCCGAGGGCTGAACAGCAGCCAGACGATCCCGAGGAGCAGGACCGCCACCCCCAGCCACCAGAGCCAGCCCAGCCCGCCGCTGTCGGTGGTCCTCGCCTGGGCGAGCGCGGGGCCGGGCAGAGCCAGGCTGATCAGGATCGAGAGCGCGTCGAGGCGGGCGAACGGCTTCATGGCGGACCTCCCCGAGGAAGGTCCGCACTCGGCCGCCGGGCGGCCACGCCCTCCGGGACCGCTACTTCTCCTTCGGCACCTTCTCCCAGTCGGCCAGGAACTTCTTCAGGCCGATGTCGGTGAGCGGGTGCTGCGCCAGCTGGGCGATGACGTTGTACGGGATGGTCGCCACGTCGGCGCCCAGGCGGGCGGCCTCGAGCACGTGCACCGGGTGGCGCACCGAGGCGACCAGCACCTTGGTCGCGAAGTCGTAGTTCCGGTAGATCTCGAGGATCTGGGCGATGAGCGACATCCCGTCCTCGGAGATGTCGTCGAGCCGGCCCACGAAGGGCGAGACGTAGGTGGCGCCCGCCTTGGCGGCCAGCAGCGCCTGCACCGGCGAGAAGCAGAGGGTCACGTTGGTGCGGATGCCCTCGGAGGCGAGGTCGCGGACGGCGCGCAGCCCCTCGACGATGAGCGGCACCTTGATGACCACGTTGTCGCCCACCTTGGCGAGCTCGTGGGCCTCGCGCATCATCCCGTCGTGGTCGGTCGCGGTGACCTCGGCCGACACCGGCCCGGGCACCAGCGCCACGATCTCCTTCAGCACCTCGGTGAACTTGCGCCCGGTCTTGGCCACCAGCGACGGGTTGGTGGTCACGCCGTCGCACAGGCCGAGCGCGAGCGCCTTCTTGATGTCGCCGATGTCCGCGGAATCGATGAAGAACTGCATGGCGGGCGTCCTCGAGGAAAATGGGGAGAGGCGCTCCGTATAGCGGACCCGGGCTGCCTGCCGCAAGGGGCGCTCCCGTGCTATACCGCCGGTTCATGACGAGCCGGAAGAGCGGCCGCGCGGTGAAGCTGGCGCCCCTGCGGGCGGACGCGGCGAAGCGCGCCCGCGACCTGGCCGCGTACGGCCGGGGGGTGCTCGAGGCCGAGGCGGCCGCCATCGGCGGGCTCGCGCTCAACGGCGACTTCGCCCGGGCGGTCGAGTGGATCCTCGCCTGCAAGGGGCGGGTGGTGGTGATGGGGATGGGGAAGTCGGGCTTCATCGCCCAGAAGGTCTCCGCCACCCTCGCCTCCACCGGCACCCCCTCCCACTTCGTCCACCCCGCCGAGGCGGCGCACGGCGACCTCGGGCGCGTGACCCACGACGACCTCGTCCTCGCCTTCTCCAACAGCGGCGAGACCGAGGAGCTGCTGCGGCTGCTCCCGGCGCTCCGGCGCATCGGGGTGCGGGTGGTTGCGCTCACCCGCAGCCGGGCGGTACCGCTGGCGCGCGGCGCCGACCTGACGCTCGGCATCGGCCGCATCGACGAGGCCTGCCCCATGGGGCTCGCCCCCACCGCCAGCACCGCGGCGCTGCTCGCCCTGGGGGACGCGCTCGCCATGACGGTGATGAAGAACCGGCCCTTCGACCGCGACGAGTACGCGCTCTACCACCCGGGCGGGAAGCTCGGGCGCGGGCTCATGAAGGTGCGCGAGGTGATGCGCGCGGGGGACGGCAACCCGCTGGTGGAGGCCTCGGCCCCGCTCTGGGAGGCGGTGGCGGTGATGACCGAGACCCCGGGGCGGCCCGGCGCGGCCACGGTGGTGGACGCCGAGGGCCGGCTCGCGGGCGTCTTCACCGACGGCGATCTCCGGCGGCTGGTGGAGCGCGGCGAAACCGACTTCACCGTCCCGGTCTCGAAGGTGATGTGCCGCAACCCGCGCACGGTCCTGCCCGACGCCCTGGTGATGGACGCGGCGAGGGTGCTGCGCCAGGCCCGCATCGACCAGGTGCCCGTCGTCGACGAGGACGGCCGGCCGGTGGGGCTGCTCGACGTCCAGGACCTGCTGGCGGCGAGGATCCTCTAGTCCGCGTCCTCCCCTCTCCTCGGCCCCGTCCCTTGAGGGAGAGGGAGTTTTGGCCGATGCTGGGGAGATGCCCAGATCTTCCGAGCCGGCGCTGCGCGCCCAGCTGATCGCGGTGTGCCGGCGGCTGGCGGCGCTCGACCTCATCGGCGCCGGCGAGGGGAACGTCTCCTGCCGGCTCGGGCGCGGGCGGCTGCTGGTCACGCCCTCGGGCGTCGCCAAGGCCGCGCTCCGCCCCGCCGACCTGCTGGTGGTGAGCGAGGCGGGAGAGAAGCTCCGCGGGCGCGGGCGGCCCACCAGCGAGCTGCCCATGCACCTCGCCGCCTACGCGGCCCGGCCGGACGCGGAGGCGGTGGTGCACGCCCACCCCATCACCGCGGTCGCCCTGACCGTGGCCGGCGCGCCGCCGCCCGACGCGCTGCTGCCCGAGGCGGCGGTGGTGCTCGGGCCGCTCGCGGTGGCGCCCTTCGCCACCCCCGGCACCGGCGAGGTCCCGGCCTCGATCGCTTCGCTCCTCCCCTCCCACGACGTCCTCCTGCTGGAGCGACACGGCGCCCTGGCGCTCGGGCGCACGCTCGGCGAGGCGGCCGACCGGATGGAGATCCTGGAGCGGGTGGCGCGGGTGGCCTTCCACGCCCGGCTGCTCGGGCGCTGCGAGCCGCTGCCGGCGCCGGCGGTGGAGAAGGTGCTGGCGGCGGCGCGGAAGGCGGGGCTCGGGAGCAGGTAGCTCGTCAGCGGGCCGCCCCTCCCCGGCCCTCCCCGTGCGACGGGGAGGGAGGGGCCCCCGGCACCTCCTCCCCTCTCCCGCGCAGCGGGGGAGGGTCAGGGAGGGGGCCTGCCGAGGGGAGACTAGAGCGGATACCTTCCCGCCGGGAACAGATCGAGCGGCGGCGCCTCGACGAGCAGGTCCGCGACGCACTTCCCGGTGCCGGGCACCACCAGCCCCGGCGCGAGCTCGGACAGCGGCAGGAGCACGAAGCGCCGGCTCACCAGGTACGGGTGCGGCACCAGCAGCCGCGGCGTGCGCACCACCTCGCGCCCGAAGAGCAGCAGGTCGAGGTCGAGGGTGCGCGCGGTCCAGCGCGGCGCCCCGGGCTTGCGGCGCGCGGCGCGCTCGGTGAGCTGCAGGAGCGCGTGGAGACCGGACGCGGTGAGCCCGGTCTCGAGCTCGAGCACCGCGTTCAGGTAGCGCGGCTGGGGCGGGCCGACCGGCTCGGCGTCATAGACCCGCGAGGCCCGCAGGAGGGAGACCCGGGGCGCGGCGCGCAGCCGGCGCGCGGCGAGCGCGAGGTGCGCCCAGCGATCCCCCAGGTTGGAGCCGACGCCGACGTAGGCCCGCATCTTCGCCCTCTAGGTGACCGGGTTGCGGAGGACGCCCACCCCGCCCACGTCCACCTCCACCCAGTCGCCGCGCTCGAGCCGCCCCACCCCCTGCGGCGTGCCGGTCGCGACCAGGTCGCCGGGCAGGAGCGTCATGATCCGCGAGATGAAGGCCACCAGCGCGTAGGGGTCGACCACCATGTCGCGGGTGGAGCCGCGCTGCCGCTCGGCGCCGTTCACGCGGCACACCACGGTGGTGTCGAGCGGGTCGAGGTCGGTCTCGATGACCGGCCCGACCGGGCAGAAGCTGTCGTAGCCCTTGGCGCGGGTGAAGTGGCCCTCGGCCCGCTGGACGTCGCGGGCGGTGACGTCGTTGAGGGCCGTGTAGCCGAAGATCGCCTCGCGCGCCTCGGCGGCGCCGCGGGCCGCGGTGAGCGGGCGGCCGATCACCACCGCCAGCTCCGCCTCGTGCTGCACGTCGCGGGAGGCGTCCGGGAGGCGGATGGCGCCGCCCGGCCCCACCACCGCGGTGGGCGGCTTGGTGAAGATGAGCGGCTCCTTCGGGACCTCGTTGCCGAGCTCGCGCGCGTGGGCGGCGTAGTTGCGCCCGACGCAGACCACCTTCTGCGGCACGGTGGGCGCGAGCAGCTCCAGCTCGGCGAGCGGCAGCGCCGGCCCCTCCGGCAGGCCGCCCATCCAGGGCTCGGCGGTGAGGGCCCGGACGCCCAGGCCCTCGACGAGCCCGTACCGCTCGCGGCCGCCGCGCCGGAAGCGGCAGGTCCTCACCGGCCGCTCCGCAGCCCCAGGACGTCCGCCATGTCGTAGAGCCCCGGGGCCTTGCCCGCGATCCAGGCGGCGGCGCGGACGGCGCCGCGCGCGAACTGGTCGCGCGAGGTGGCGCGGTGCGAGAGCTCGATGCGCTCCCCCTCGCCGACGAAGAAGACGGTGTGCTCGCCCACCACGTCGCCCCCGCGGAGCGTCTGCACGCCGATCTCGCGCCGGGTCCGCTCGCCGGTGAGACCGTGGCGGGCGTAGACGAGGTCCTTCGCGGGGTCGCGCCCGAGCGCCTCGGCCGCCACCTCGGCGAGCCGCAGCGCGGTGCCGCTGGGGGCGTCCTTCTTGCGGTTGTGGTGCATCTCCAGCACCTCGACGTCGTACCCGTCGCCGAGGATCCGGGCCGCCTCGCGCACCAGCGCGAAGACCGCGTTCACCCCCACGCTCATGTTGGGCGAGAGCACGACGGGCACGCGCGCGGCGGCCTGCTGGACCCGCCCCTTCGTCTCGGCGGTGAAGCCGGTCGAGCCGATGACCAGCGCCGCCCCGCGGGCCGCGCAGAGCTCGGCGTGCAGGGCGGAGGCCTCGTGGCTGGTGAAGTCGATGACCACCGGGTTGGCGAGCCCCTCCAGCGCGGCGGCGAGGTCCTCCTTCACCGGCACGCCGTTGCGCCCGAGGCCGGCCAGCTCGCCGGCGTCGGCGGAGCGGGCCTGGCCCGGGCGCTCCACGCCGGCGGCGAGGCGCAGCCCCTCCGCGCCCTGCAGGCAGCGGACGATGGTGGTGCCCATGCGGCCGGCCGCGCCGGTGACGACGACGTCGATCACGCGAGCGCCAGCCCGTAGCGGGTCATCGCCTCCCGGACCACCGCCAGGCTCTTCTCCGAGACCTGGACGAGCGGCAGCCGGAGCTCCGGACCGACCTTGCCGAGCAGGTTCACGCCGGCCTTGACCGGGCCGGGGTTGGTCTCGACGAACATGGCGCGGTTCAGCTCGGCCATGCGCACCTGGGCGGCGAAGGCCTCGGCGAAGCGGCCGGCGCGGGCGAGGTGCACCATCTCCGCGAACGGGCGCGGCGCGATGTTGGCCACCACCGAGATGACGCCGTGGCCGCCGCAGGCGAGGTACGGCACGGCGGTGAAGTCGTCGCCGGAGAGGTAGGAGAGCGCGTCCTTGCCGCACTTCTCCACCAGCTGGACCTGCCGGTCCATGTTGGCGGTCGCCTCCTTGATGCCGGCGATCGCCCCGGCCTTGGCGAGCCGGGCCACCGTCTCGGGGAGCAGGTCCACCGAGGTGCGGGAGGGCACGTTGTAGGCCACCACCGGGAAGCGCGTCGCGTCGTGGATGGCGACGTAGTGCCGGTAGAGCCCCTCCTGCGTGGGCTTGTTGTAGTAGGGCGTGACCACCAGCGCGCCGTCGGCGCCGAGCTCCTTCGCCGACTGGACCGCCGCGATGGCGTCGCGGGTGGAGTTGGAGCCGGCGCCGGCGATGACCGCCGCCTTGCCCTTCGCCACCTCGAGCACCGTCTTCACCACCTCGACCCGCTCCGCCGGCGTGAGGGTCGCGCCCTCGCCGGTGGTGCCACAGGGCACGATGCCGTCCGTGCCCTCGGCGAGCTGCCAGGCCGTGAGCTCGCGCAGCGCGCGCAGGTCGACCGCCCCGTCCCGCATGGGGGTGACGATCGCGACCATCGAGCCTTCGAATCTCATGCGTTCCTCCGCCCCCTGGAAGCCCTGGACTTTACCCGAACCGCCGCTTTTGTGAACCGGCGCGCGCGGGGGGTGGCCGACTCGCCGCGGACCAGGTCGGCGAGGGTCTCGCGCCGCCGCGCCAGGAAGGCCTCGTCCCCGTCCACCAGCACCTCGGCCGCCCGGGCGCGGGTGTTGTAGTTGGAGGACATGGCGAAGCCGTAGGCGCCGGCGGAGCGGACGCAGAGCAGGTCGCCCGGCTCGAGCGCCGGCAGCCGGCGCTTCTTGCCGAGGAAGTCGGAGGACTCGCAGACCGGGCCGACCACGTCGGCCACCACCTCCTCGCCGTCCTCTACCGGGACGACCGGCTCGATCTCGTGGTGGGCGCCGTAGAAGGCCGGGCGGACGAGGTCGGTCATGGCGGCGTCCACCACCACGAAGTTCCGCCGCCCGTTCCGCTTGGTGTAGAGCACGCGGGTGACGAGCACGCCGGCGTTGCCCACCAGCACCCGGCCGGGCTCGAGCAGCACCTCGCCGTCGAAGCGCGCCAGCGCCTTCTTCACCGCCGCGCCGTAGGCGTCCGGGTGCGGCGGCTCCTCGTCGTGGTACTGGATGCCGAGCCCGCCGCCCACGTCGAAGTGGCCGATGCGGATCCCCTGCTTCGCGAGCTCCTTCACCAGCCCGAGGGTGCGCGCGATGGCCTCCGTGAACGGCGCCACCTCGGTGATCTGCGAGCCGATGTGGAGCGCGACGCCCTTCACCTCGAGCGCCTCGTCCTTGGCGGCGAGCGCGTAGAGCCGGAGCGCGTCCTCCACCGAGACGCCGAACTTCGACTCCTTGAGGCCGGTGGCGATGTAGGGGTGGGTCTTCGGATCGACCGCCGGGTTCACCCGCAGGGCGATGGGGGCCCGCTTGCCGAGGCGGCGGGCCACGATGGAGACCCGGGCCAGCTCGGCGGCGCTCTCGACGTCGAGCACCTTCACCCCGGCCTCGAGCGCGAAGGCGAGCTCGTCGTCGCGCTTCCCGACGCCGCTGTAGACCACCTTGCTCGCCTTCCCGCCGGCCTGGAGCACGCGGTACAGCTCGCCGCCGGAGACGATGTCGAAGCCGGAGCCGAGCTCGGCGAAGGTGCGCAGGATGGCGAGGTTCGAGTTGGCCTTGATGGCGTAGCAGACGAGGTGCTTCAGCCCCGCGAGCGAGCGGTCGAGCACCTTCCAGTGCCGCTTCAGCGTGGCGGTCGAGTAGACGAAGAGCGGGGTCCCGTACTCCTCGGCGAGCCGCGGCAGCGGGATCTCCTCGGCGTGGAGGACGCCGTCCTGGAGCTGGAAGTGGTTCATCGCGACTCCGGTCCGGCGCCGCCGTCCGGGGCGCCGCAGTTGGTGCAGGAGGGGGCCGCCACCGGCGAGGGCGCGGGGGCGGCCGCGGGGGCCGGGGCGGGCGTCGCCGCCGGGGGAGGCGGCTCGACGTCTGGGCGCGGCGGGCGCGGGTAGCCCTTCACGCCGCAGGCGGCGACCAGCAGCGCGAGCGGGAGGAGGATCTTCCGGGCCGCCCCTCCCCGGCCCTCCCCGCGCGACGGGGAGGGAGAGCCGCGAGGCGCGATCGGGAGGAGGATCTTCCGGGCCGCCCCTCCCCGGCCCTCCCCGTGCGACGGGGAGGGAGGGCCTCGAGGCGCGATCGGGAGGAGGGGCCCCGGGGCAGGCTGGGAGCCGGCCTCTTCCCCTCTCCCGCGAAGCGGGGGAGGGACGGGGAGGGGGCATCCCCCGACGCTCACCGGCTCCCTCCGAGCGCCTTCGTCCAGCGCGCCAGCTGCGCCTTCACCTGCTTCGGCCCGGGGGCGCCCGGCAGCTCGCGCCGGCGCAGGCTCTCCTCGGCGTCGAAGCGGCGCAGGACGTCGGGGCCGAACTTCGGGTGGAAGCCGCGCCACTCCTCGGCGGTGAGCCGCGCCAGGGGCCGGCCCTCGCGCGCCGAGAAGGCGGCCGCCTTGCCGACCGCCTCGTGGGCCTCGCGGAAGGGCACGCCGGCGTCCACGAGGTACTCGGCGGCGTCGGTCGCGAGCGCCTCGCCGTCGCCGAGCGCGGCGCGCATGACGTCGGCGTGGAAGGTGGCCGTCTCCACCGCGCCCGCGAGCGCGTCGAGCGTGAGCACCAGCGCGCGCGGGCCGTCGAGCAACGGGCGCTTGTCCTCCTGCAGGTCGCGGTTGTAGGCGAGCGGCAGGTTCTTCACCATCGCCAGCAGCGAGACGAGGTCGCCGATGGCGCGGGCGGCCCGGCCGCGCGAGAGCTCCGCCACGTCGGAGTTCTTCTTCTGCGGCATGAGCGAGCTGCCGGTGGCGAAGGCGTCGTCGAGCGACATGAAGCCGAACTCGCGGGTGGTCCAGAGCACGATCTCCTCCCCGAGGCGGGAGAGGTGGACCGAGGCGAGCGCGCAGGCGAAGGAGAGCTCGATGGCGCTGTCGCGGTCCGAGACCGCGTCGAGCGAGTTCTGGGTGACGCCGGCGAGCCCGAGGGCGCGGGCGGTCCGCTCGCGATCGAGCGGGAGGGTGGTGCCGGCGAGGGCGCCCGAGCCGAGCGGCGACACCGCGGCCCGCCGCCGCACCTCGGCGAAGCGCTCCCGGTCGCGCCCGAGCATCTCCACGTAGGCGAGCAGGTGGTGGGCGAGCGACACCGGCTGGGCGCGCTGCAGGTGGGTGTAGCCGGGGAGGAGCGTCTTCTCGTGCCGCCGCGCCTGGGCGAGGAGCGCCTTCATGAGCCGCGCCAGCGCGGCGTCGCAGAGGCCGCAGCCCTTCACGATGAAGAGCCGCTCGTCGAGCGCCACCTGGTCGTTGCGGCTGCGGCCCGCGTGCAGGTAGCCGGCGTCCTTGCCCACCAGCTCGCCGAGCCGCCGCTCCACGTGGGTGTGCACGTCCTCGAGCGCCGGGTCGAAGGCGATCTTCCCGGCGGCGAACTCCTCCCGGACCTGCTCCAGCGCGGCGCCGATCCGCTTCGCCGCCGCCTTCGGGACGATGCCCTGGGCCGCCAGCATGGCCACGTGGGCCCGGCTGCCGCGGATGTCCTCTTCGTAGAGGGCGCCGTCGTCCTGGATCGACACCGAGAGCGCCACGAGTCGGGGATCGGCCTCGCCCGACAGGGCGGCGCGGGAGATGGGCTTCGCCTGGGTCTTCGCGTTCATGGGAGGGGGCGGGACGCTATCACAGCCGGCAGGCGCCGGGGAGCGCCGGAACCGTCCGGCGCCGGCGCGGCTCACACGCGAGAGGGGCGCCGGTCGCCCCGTTCCCAACTACCGGAGGTCTCGCAATGGCAGGCACCACCGAGCTCGTCGTCTCCTTCCCCGGCGGCAAGCGCGTCGACGCGCGGATCGGGTCGCACCTCGTCTGCACCGATCAGCCCGAGGCCGGCGGCGGCGCGGGGTCGGCCCCCACGCCCTACCAGCTGTTCCTCGCCTCGGTGGGCACCTGCGCCGGCATCTTCGTGCTCGGCTTCTGCCAGCAGCGCGGGCTCGCGACCGACGGCATCCGCATCTCCCAGCGCGCGCACCACCACCCGGAGACCGGGGCCCTCGCCGAGGTGGAGATCGACGTCGAGGTGCCGCCCAGCTTCCCGGAGAAGTACCGCGAGGCGCTGGTCCGGGTGGCGGATCAGTGCAAGGTGAAGAAGGCCATCCAGGTGCAGCCGCCGTTCCGCGTGCGGACGGTGGTGCGGTAGCGGGCCCCCGGGGCCGCCCGCCCTCCCCCCGATCCCTCTAGAACTTGATGTAGACGCCGCTGCGGATGGCGTGGGCGCGGGTGATGCCCTCGTGGCCGGCCGGGTCGGCGTAGTCGAGGCCGGAGAGCGGCTGGAAGAGGCCGTACGCCAGGAAGGCGGTGAAGCCGTCGTCCGAGGTGTACGTGACCGAGAGGTCGCCCTCGATGCCGAGCGGCGTGTGGCCGGTGCCCGGCCCGGTGGAGGACGGCGTCTCCTCCGGGTAGATGGCCTGCGAGTAGATGACCGAGAGCGTGGTGGCGAGGCCGGGCAGCACGTCCCAGCGCAGCGTCGGCTTCAGGTACCAGGCCTCGGACATCTCCCGCATGATCTCGCGCCAGAAGATGAGGTCCACCCGGTAGGCCGGGTTGAAGCCGAAGCCGCGGATGTCGAGCACCTTGTCGTTGGCGTAGTAGTTCGGGCCGAAGAGGACGCCGTAGGTGGGCGTGGTGGTGCTCGGGACGCTGCGGCCGTACGGGTTGCCCATGCCGGGGTCGCGGTCGCCGCTGGCGATGCCCCACTCGCCGGAGAGGGTGAGCTTGCCGCCGAGGAAGCCGTAGTCGGCGCGGAGCACGCCGCCCCACTGGCGCAGCAGCACCGGGCCCTCCAGGGCGTTCGGGTCGTTGGAGACGTTCCCGAGCTGGCCGTAGATGCCCACCGCCTCGGCCTCGGCCTTGAACTGCCCCTTCTGCACCTTGCTCCAGAGGTCGATGGTGTGGGCGTAGGCGTCGCGGTGGACGTAGGCCGGCTGGGTGGGCGACGCCAGCTGGCCGTTCTGGTTGGCGCTGGCGGCCGCGTTCGGATCGACGAAGTCGTAGGTCTGGGTGCGGTACGTGTAGTAGAGGCCGTAGCTCCAGCTCGCGAGCCCCTGCTCCATCTTGCGGCGCAGCTCGTCCTCGGTGTCCTCGTGGATGATCTTCAGGCCGATCGAGCGCACGTCGTCGCCCTGGTCGCGGTCGATGGCCTGGCCCACGCCGTTGGTGAGGGTGTTGTAGCTGGCGTCGGCGGTGGTGATGCCGGACGAGACGTAATCCCAGATCGGGATGATGGTCAGGTTGCCGAGCGGCGTGCCCGGGACCGGGATGGCGAACTGGACGCGGTCCACCGAGTCGCCGTAGTCGTCGTCGAGCCCGTTGCCGGCGTTGGTGAGGACGCCGAGGCCCCACGACGAGGGCATGCGGCCGAAGCTGAGCAGGCCGACCGGCGTCTGCACCTCGCCCCAGGCCCGCTTGGGCGCGATGGCCCCGCGGTCGGAGTTGACCCCGTAGAGCGGCGGCAGCGTGCCGCTGGTCCCGAACACGCCCATGCGGAAGTCGTTCGAGTAGGGGTTCGAGCCGAGCACCACGTTGTCGAAGAGGTCCACCTGCGAGAGCACCCGGATCTGCTCCGAGACGTTCATCACCGGCTCGAGCCGCAGCCGCATGTTGGCGGAGGTGAGCGTGCCGTGGTTCACCTGGTAGGCGGGCACGTTGGCGGCGTTGTACGAGGTGTCGATGATGGGCCGGGGATAGACCCAGTAGCCGGCCGCGTCGGGATCGCGGTTCAGGTCGAGGTGGTCGAAGAGGTCGGCCCGGAGCCGCATGTAGCCGTGGAGCTGCAGGAACTCGAGCTTGGGGCGCGCGGCGACGTCGGAGGTCTCCATGAACTCCCGCGCCGACTGCGCGCCCTGGAGCTCCGCGCGCAGCTCGTCGCGCATGTCGGCCTTGGCCTTCTCCACCTCGCGCGTCACCGCCTCCTTGACCGCCTTCTCCTGGTCCGGCGTGAGCGACGGCGGGAGGGCGGAGGGGGCCTGCGCGACCGTCGGCTGGGCGGCAGGGGACGCGGGCGGCTGCCCTTCGGTGGCCGGCTGGTCCTGGGACGCCTTGGGCTCCGCGGCGGCGGTGAGCAGCGGGACCGCGAGGAGTGCGACGAGAAGCCGGTTCATGGGTACCCCTTGAGGAGCAGGCGAGACGGCGCTCGCCTGTCCCGGTGAGAACCGGCCTTTCAAGCACGCGCTATGCGAGCAAGTCAAGGAGTCTTGGGGCCCTGGCGCAGCTCCACCAGCACGCCCCGGCCGCCCTTCGGGTGAACGAAGGCGACCTTCGCTCCGCCCGCGCCCGGGCGCGGCGTTTCGTCGAGCAACGGCGCGCCCTTGGCCTTGAGCGCCGCCATCGCCTGCTCGATGTCCGGCACCTCGACGCAGACGTGGTGCAGCCCCTCGCCGCGCTTCTCGAGCGCCTTGTGCATGGGGCTGTCGGGCGAGGCCGGCGCGACCAGCTCGATCCGCCCGGCGCCGTGGCCGAAGATCGCCACCTTCACCTTCTCGCTCGGGACCTCCTCCACCTCGGCGAGCGGCAGGCCGTAGACGTCGCGGTACAGCTCGATGGCGGCGTCGAGGTCGGAGACGAGGATGGCGACGTGGTCGAGACCGGGCATGGGACCTCCGAGTGGGGCGCGCAGTATACTTCACGCACCGCGCAGCCCGGGGAGGCTCCGATGGAGAGGGTGTTCGAGGCGAGCTGGGACGCCAGGGCCAGGACCGGCACGGCGATCGTGCTGGTGGTCCTGACCGGCGCCGCCGCCTTCCTCGCCAGCGCGGCGCAGCGGCTCCCGGAGGAGGCGCGGCCCCTGGCGCTCGCCGTCGCGCTCGCGCCCATCCTCCTCACCGGGCTCGGATCCTGGGCCTGGGCGCCGCGCGCCTTCGCGGTGACCCGCGAGGCGGTCCGGGTGGACCGGCGGCTGGCGCGGCCGCTCCTCTTCCCGCTCGCCGCCATCCGGTCGGCGCGGCGGCTCGAGCCCGGCGCGCTCCGCGGCTCGATCCGGCTCTTCGGGGTGGGCGGGTTCTTCGGCTACTACGGGACCTTCCGGAACCGCGCGCTCGGCAACTACCGCATCTACGCCACCCGGACCGACGCCCAGGTGCTGCTCGCGACCGACCGCGGCCCGTTGGTGCTCACGCCGGAGCGCCCCGACGCCTTCCTGCAGGCGATCGAGGAGGCGCGGGCGGCGCGCGGGTAGCCGGGAGGGCGCCGCCGCTCCCCGCGGTCGCTCCCGCCGGCCGCGCCGCGCTACCTCACCGGACGCGCGCCCAGCACCTTCAGCGCGCCGAGCAGCCCGACCGTGTCCACCTGCGTCCCGCGCCCGAGGGCGATGTGGGTGGGATCGGCCACCGGCTCGTCGAAGGTGGGGTCGACGGCGATCCACTCGTCGCCCGCCTTCACCTCGGCCCAGGCGTGCCAGTAGAGCGCGGGCACCCCGTCGTCGTAGCGGGCGTAGACCAGGCCGTGGACCCCGCGCGACGGGATCCCCGCGGCGCGGGCGAGGGCCACGAAGAGCAGCGAGTGCTCGGTGCAGTCCCCCTTGCCGGCGCGGAGCACCTCGCTGGCGCGATCGTGGCTCGCGCCGTAGGCCTTCTCGAGCCGGCGGTAGACCTCGTGCAGGATCCGCACCGCGCCGGCGTAGGTGCCGCGGGTGCCCCCGACCACCTGGCGGGAGAGCTTCACCAGCGCCGGGTCGTCCCAGTCGATCTCCGGGGTCGCCTCGAGCAGCTCGCCCGTCCGCGCCTTGGAGCGGGGCGGGTCGCGCGCCGGGTCGGCCGCGCGCGGCACCCGGGCGCGGACGGTGAGAATGGTGGCGCCGCCCGGCGCGGCGGCGAAGGTCTGGCGCCCGCCGTCCGGCTCGTGCCGGAAGCCCGCCGGCAGCCCCTCGAGCCGGTACCGCACCGCGCCCGGCACCGTCCGGGGCAGGTCGTTCGGGAGCTTCACCCGCGAGAGCGAGAAGAGGTCCACCTGGTCGAGCCGCTTCGCGACGTCGGGCGGCTCGGCCTTGGCGACGAGCGAGTCGCCGTAGCGGATCTCCGTGATGCGCCCGTCGCCGGTGACGGTCATCCTCGCCGGCAGCCGATCGCCCTCCTCCTCCTCGGAGACCACGTTCACCTCGGCCTGGACCCCGCCGGCGGCCACCTTCTCGCGCCCGAGCCAGCGGTCGCGCATGGCGCGCACGCGCAGCTGCTCGGGCTCGAGCTGCCGGCCGGAGACCGTGCTCCGGGTGGCGGCGGCGAGCCGGCCGGCGTCGGCCTGCTCGGTGGTCTCGCCGGGCGGAGGGATGTGGCGCCGATCCGGCGCGGCGCCGGGCGCGGTGACCGTCACCTCGCAGCCGGAGGCGGTGCAGGTCCCCTCCAGCGTCCGGTCGCCGCCGTCGCCGGCGCGGACGGTCCGGAAGGAGAGCAGCCGCCCGCCGGGCCGCGCCTCGTAGACCTTCTCGTCCTGCTGCGAGCGGCGCACCTGCTGGCCGCCCACGCTGGCCTGGAGCACCGTCTCGGCCCTCGCGACCAGGACCTCGGCCCCTCCTCGCGTCTCCCGCGAGAGCTGGAGGGTGGACCAGCCGGCCTTCTTGCCGACCAGGTAGAGCCCGAACCACTCCGGGCCGGAGGGGCGCGGCAGCGTGAGGACGGTGGGCGCGGCCGCGCCGTTCGCCGCCCGGGCG
>JAJXVM010000354.1 GCA_021782135.1 Myxococcales bacterium
ATCTCGCGGAGCGGCAGGGGGGGCCGGCGCCTCAGATCGCCCAGATGAAGCCGATGCGGACCCCGACCAGCTCCGCGATCTGCTTGGCCACCGTGCGCCCGTCGCGCCCCCCGACCCAGCGCGGCACGACCACGTGGAACTCCCCCTGCGTGAGCTCCGCGGCGCTCGCGAAGAGCTGCCAGCGGCTCGCCACCTCGTCCAGGCTCACCGGGCCGGCGGCGAGGACGTCGAAGTAGACGGTGCGCGGCGTGGTCGCCGACAGGCTCGGGCGGTGGTCCCGCATCGCCCCGTGGATCAGATCGGGCGAGTCCCATCCCGGCAGGTCCGCCCGGATCCCGCCGTAACCCGCGAGCGGCAGGGTCTCGGCGATGAGCCGGATGGCTCCATCGCGCTCGACGTTCTCCGATCCGTGCGCCTCCTGACCGAGCATGGCCGGCTCCCAGCCGAAAGCTGCACCTCCGGGGGCCTTCGCGCACCTCGCGGTTGGGGGGCGCGGCAGGCGGGCCCGAGGATCGATCGGGGGCGCCGCGCCGCCGTCCGGGTGGCCGGGTGGCCGGGCGCCGGGTGGACGGGGTTCCGGCCGGGCGCCCCGGGTGCGTCCTGCTCCGGGATTCCCGTGGTCCGGCCCGCGTCGCTCGGCTAGATTGGCCGCTCTTTCCGGAGGGGTGATGGAACGGCTCACGCTCGACGTCAACGGCGCATTCGACCCGGCCGCGGGGGGGCTCGCCCGCGCCGATCTGGAGGCGATCGCCCCCAGGGCTCGGGAGGCCTTCGAGGCCTTCGAGACCCGCCGCCGCGCGGGAGAGGTGGGCTTCGCCGATCTGCCCTCCGACGCCGCGGCCGCCGAGGCGGCGCGGGCGCTGGCCGGCGAGCTCGCCAGCCGCTTCGAGAACCTGCTCGTGCTCGGGATCGGCGGCAGCTCGCTGGGCGGGCGCGCGGTGGTGGGCGCGCTCTGCGATCCGTTCCACAACCTGCTCCCGGCGGCGGCGCGCGGGGGGATGCGGGTCTTCTTCCCGGACAACTCCGATCCCGCCACCTTCGCCGCGCTGCTCGCCGCCCTCGACCTCGAGCGCACCTGCTTCGCCACCGTGACCAAGTCGGGCGGCACGGCGGAGACGATGTCGCAGCACATGGTGCTGCGGCAGCGGATGGTGGCTCGCTTCGGCGAGGAGGGCTACCGGGCGCGCTGCGTGCTGGTCACCGATCCGCAGAAGGGGGTGCTCCGGCAGATCGCGGTGGACGAGAAGCTGCGGGCGCTGCCGCTGCCCGCCTCCATCGGCGGCCGCTTCAGCGTCCTCTCCGCGGTGGGGCTGCTGCCGGCGGCGGCGGCCGGCGCGGACGTGACCGCGCTCCTCGCCGGCGCGGCCCGGACCGAGGCGCGCTGCCGCGGCGGGGAGGTGCTCGAGAACCCGGCGCTCCTCTACGCGGCCGTGCTCCACCTCATGGACGTGCGGCGCGGCCGCCGGCTCCACGTGCTCATGCCGTACGCCGACGCGCTGCGCGACCTCGGCGACTGGTTCGTGCAGCTCTGGGCCGAGTCGCTCGGCAAGAACCCGGGCGCCGGGCCCACGCCGATCCGGGCCGTCGGGGCCACCGATCAGCACTCCAGCCTGCAGCTCATGATGGAGGGGCCGCACGACAAGCTCGTCACGCTGGTGCGGGTGGCGGCGCCGCGCGCCGACGTCCCCATCCCCCTGCCCGAGGGCTATCGCGGCCACGCGGACCTCGCCTACCTGGGCGGGCACACGATGGGAGAGCTGATCGAGGCCGAGCGGCGAGCCACCGCCGCGGCGCTGCGCCGGAACGGGCGCCCCACCGTCTCCCTCGAGCTTCCCCGGCTGGACGCGGGCGCGCTCGGGGAGCTGCTCATGCTGCTCGAGCTGGCGGCGGCCTACGCCGGCGGGCTCTACGGGGTGAACGCCTTCGACCAGCCGGGGGTGGAGGCCGGGAAGAAGTACGCCCAGGGGCTCCTCGGCCGCCCCGGGTACGAGAAGTACCGCGACGAGCTGCTCGGCGCGCCGGCCCCGGATCCGGCCCTGGTGCTGTGACGAGCGGGTCGGCCGGGCGGCCGCGGGGCTACAGGTAGACGGAGCGGCGCCCCGACAGCTCCTCCTCGAGCAGTTGCTGCACGGCGTCGCGGGTCCGCTCGGCGAGGGCGGACACCACCTCGGGGTCGGCGGCCTTGCCGGCCCCGAGCCCGGCGGTGGGGATGGGCTCGCCGAACCGGATCGACCAGCGCGACGGCAGCGGCAGGAACGCGGCGGGGCCGAGCGGCAGCCCGGGCGCGAGCGCGAGGAGCGGGAGGCCGAGGAGGTCGCCGAGCCA
Organism: Myxococcales bacterium; assembly: GCA_021782135.1. GTDB lineage: Bacteria > Myxococcota > Myxococcia > Myxococcales > Anaeromyxobacteraceae > Anaeromyxobacter_B. The sequence continues at coordinate 2,326 of JAJXVM010000354.1, forward strand.
GCCGGAGCGCGCGAACGGGGGCGAGGACTCCTCGCCGCCCACGATCGCGCAGGGGACGATGGGCGCGCCGGCGCGGAGGGCCACCTTGACGAACCCGCCCCGGCCGAAGCCCTGGATCCGGTAGCGGTCCGACCAGGGCTTCTCCCCGGCGCGACTGCCCTCGGGGAAGACGGCCACCAGCGAGCCGCGCGAGAGGAGCCGGCCGGCGTTGCCGGGGTTGGCCGGCACCGCGCCCAGCCGGGCGGCCGCGCGGGCCAGCGCCGGAGGGCGCAGGGCCTCCGCGTCGAGGAGCGGCCGCAGTTCGCGGTGGCCGGGGTGGTCCCGCAGGAGCGCCAGGCGCAGCACCAGCGCGTCCCAGGGGAGCGCGCCGCCGTGGTTCGCCACCAGCACGGCGGCGCCGCGTGCCGGGACGCGCTCGACGTGCCTCGCCTCGACGCGCCACCAGGTGCCGTAGAGGAAGTCGAGGAGGGCGAAGGAGCGATCGGGCAGGGAGGGGTCCATCCCCCACTCGTCGAGAGGCCCGGCGGGCTCCAGGAAGGAGCGCAGTCGCAGCAGCCGGCGCGCGAGGCCGGGCAGCAGGTGGGTGAAGGCGCGGCGCAGCTCGGCGGAGGGGAAGGAGGGGTGGCTGCCCACTCCCCGGCCCTCCCCCGCCTCGCCGGAGAGGGAAGAGAGGCCGGGCTCCGCGGGCGGCCGCGGACTGCTTCCTCCCGGAGCTTGCCCCGCCTCGCGGGAGACGGAGGAGAGACCGGGCTCCGCGGGCGGCTGGGGGCTGCCCGCGAGGTCGGGCCGAAGAACTTCTCCCTCCCCGCCTCGCGCGGAGGGCAGGGGCGGGGTGCCCTGGGGGGCCGGGCCCGCCGGCTCCACGCTGGGGG
>JAJXVM010000355.1 GCA_021782135.1 Myxococcales bacterium
GGGGCGCGAGCGACCGCCAGGCGACCACCCCCTCCCCCCCTCTCCCCCCCCCCCCCCCCGGGGGGGGGGGGGGGGGGGGGGGGGGGGGGGCCCGGCGCGTGCGCGGCCCGCCAGGCCCGCGCGGCGGCGAGGAGCCGGTCGGTGACCCCCGGGTCGGCGGCGGGGCTCTCGCCGCGCGCCGCCTCCTCCACCATGGCCTGCATGGCGTCGACCGCGGCGAGGAGCAGGTCCACCGCCGCGGAGTCGGGGGGCACGCCGCCGCGGCGCACCGCGTCCACCAGGTCCTCGGCGTGGTGGGCCACCGCGGCGATGCCGGTGAGGTCCATGGAGGCGGCCATGCCCTTCAGGCTGTGGGCGTGGCGGAAGAGCTCGTCCACGAGCGCCGCCGACGCGCCGCCCTCCGCGCCGGCGCGCTCGAGCCGCACCAGCCCGTCCCCCAGCCGCGCCAGGTGGGCCTGCGCCTCGGAGACGAACAGCGGCAGGTATTTCGAGAGCTCGCTCACGCCGCGCCGAGCACCTTCCGCACCATCGCCAGCACGTCCTCGCCGCGGAAGGGCTTCACGAGGAAGTCGCTCGCGCCGGCCTCGATGGCCTCCATCACCAGCGACTCCTGGCCGAGCGCGCTGCACATCACCACCACCGCGCGCGGGTCGAGCCGCACGATCTCGCGGGTGGCGTCGATGCCGCTCTTGAACGGCATCACGATGTCCATGGTGGTGACGTCGGGGCGGAGCGCGCGCCAGCGCTCCACCGCCTCGAGGCCGTTGGCCGCCTCGCCGGCCACCTCGAAGCCGCCGCCGGTGAAGATGTCGCGGAGCATGCTCCGCATGAAGGCCGCGTCGTCCACGATGAGCACGCGCTTCGCCACGATCACCCCCCGGCCCCGAAGAGCGCCTCCGCCTGCGCCACCAGCACCGCCGGATCGAGCAGGGAGACCGCGCCGGCGGCCGCCCGCGCCACCCCGCACAGCAGCCCGGGGCGCGCCGACTCGGCCACCAGCGGCTCCACGCCCAGGACGGCGCCCACCAGCAGCCCGAGCCCGCGCCGGTCGCGGTCGAGGATCAGCACCTGCCCCTGTCCCCCGGCGAGCGGCTGGTCGGGCAGCCCGACCAGCGGGGCGAGGTCCACCACCGCCACCACCCGGCCGCGCAGGTTCATGGCCCCGCGCACCGCGCCGGGCGCGCGGGGCACCCGGGCGAAGGGGGGGCGCGGCACCACCACCTGCCGCAGCGACTCGAGCGGCAGCGCGTAGCGCTCGGCCCCGACGCGGAAGATCACCTGGCGCGCCGGCCGCGCCGGGGCCCCAGGGCCCTCGCTCGCGGGCGCGACGGCGGGGAGCGCGGCGGCCACGGCGCCTCGTCAGCCCCGCTCGCCGAGCCGGAAGCGGGAGACCACGGTCTGCAGCTCGAGGGAGAGGTTCGAGAGCTCCTGGGCGGCGCTCGCCATCTGCCCCACCGCCGCGGTCTGCTCGGCGATGACCTTGCTCACCTGATCGGTGGCGGAGGCGTTGGAGGTGGCGACGTCGGAGATGTGGTCCATCGCCTGGACCATGTCGGCCGAGCCCTGCAGCTGATCGCGGGCGGCCTGGGAGATGACGCTCACCTTGTCGGCGCCGCGGGCCGCCACCCGGGCGATGTCGTCGAGGGCGCGGATGATGGCGTTCACGTCCTCGCGCCCCTCGCCGAGCTCGGAGACCGACTCGCGCATGGTGCCCACCACCTGCGCGGCGCGGCTGGAGATGTCGGCGGCCACGCTCGAGATCTGCTCGGCGGAGCGGCCGGCGCTCTCGGCCAGCTTGCGCACCTCGTCGGCCACCACCGCGAAGCCGCGCCCGTACTCGCCGGCGCGGGCGGCCTCGATGGTGGCGTTGAGCGCGAGCAGGTTGGTCTGCTGGGCCACGCTGGTGATGGCCTCGACGATCTTGGTGATCTCCTTGGTGCGCTCGCCGAAGGCGAACACCTGCTCGCTGGCGGCCTCGATGCGGTCGAAGACCTTCTTCACCTTCTCGCCGGCGAGCCGCGCCGCCTCGCCGCCGCTGGCCGCGCCGCCGGAGGTCTCCGCCGAGGCGCGGGCCGCCTCCTCGGCGCTGCGGGCGGTGCGCTCGATGGAGGCGGCGATCTCGCCGATCACCTTGGAGGTGCGCTCGACGAGGCGCGACTGCTCCTCGGCGCCGCTGGCGATCTCGGCGATGGAGCGGGCCACCTCGTCGGAGGAGCCGTTCACCTCCTCGGCCGAGGTCTGCAGGCCGTTGGCGCTGTCGGCCACCGACTGGGCGGTGCGCTGGATGCGGGAGACGAGGTCGCGCAGGTTCTCCTGCATGGCGCGGATGGCCTGGGCGAGGTCGTCGATCTCGTCGTGGAGCAGCCCCCCCTCCTCCGCCGCCACCGCGCGCGAGAGGTCGCCGCGGCTGATCTCCACCGCCGAGCCCTTGAGGCGGGTGATGCGCGAGACCCGCGCCAGCGCGAGCGAGAGCCCGAGCCCCATCAGCAAAGTGAGCCCGAGCAGGAGGGCCCCGGCGGCGAGCCGGTCGGGCACCGCCCGCTGGACCCGGGGCACCGCGAACACCAGCGCCGTGCCGAGGATCAGGTAGGAGCTGAGGATCTTGAGGTGCAGCGGGACGGCGAGCGGCCGCGGCCCGCGCTCCGCGCTCGGGAGCTCGACCGGGGCCGGCCTGCCCCGCAGGGCCACGAGGTGCGGTGCGCTCTCTTCCTGGCGGGCCGAAGGCCGCGCGAGCCGGCGTTCTCTCACCCGCGCGATCCTACGTCTCCCCGGGGATTCGTCAAAAGGCGGGCGCGTCCGGCTGTAGGGCGAGGTGGTCGTGGCCGGCGCGCGCGGGCCGGTAGCGCCCGCCGCCGGGGGGCTCGAGGATCACGGCCCGCCCGCGGGTGAGCCGCCCGACGGCGGTGAGCGGGGTGCCGGCGCGGCGGGCGGCGGCGAGGGCCCGGGAGAGGCGGTCCGGCGGCACGGCGAGGCAGAGCTCGTAGTCCTCGCCGCCGGAGACCGCCGCGGCCCAGGGGTCGGCGGCGCCGCGGACGGCGCGCCGGTAGGCGGGGGAGAGCGGCAGGCGCGAGAGCTCCACCCGCGCCCCCACCCCGGAGGCGGCGCAGAGGTGGCCGAGATCCTGGGCCAGCCCGTCGGAGAGGTCGATGCAGGCGCGCGCGATCCCGCCGAGCGCGCGCCCCAGCGCGAGCCGGGG
>JAJXVM010000356.1 GCA_021782135.1 Myxococcales bacterium
GTGCGCCTTCTCCGGCACCTCGGCGCGGGCCATCTCCGCGCGGGCCTCCTCGGCCGCCCGGGCCGCCTCCCGCTCCGCCTGCTCGCGCGCCCGCTGCTCGGCGGCGGCCCGCTCCCGGACCTCCTCCTCGGCGCGCAGGCGGGCCTTGATCCGCTCCGCGCGCGATTCGGTCTCCTGGCCCGCCTCCGCCGTGGCGCTCGCGGGGGGACTAACGCCCGCGGACACCGGCTCCGCCTCGTGCGCCGGCGCTGGTGCGGCGGCAATCACCGCGGAGGCGGACGGCGCGACCGGAACCGACGATGCGACCGGGGCGGGCGGAGCGGACGACGCGACCGGAGCGGCCTGGGCGGACGACGCGACCGGAGCGGCCTGGGCGGACGACGCGACCGGAGCGGACGGGGCGACGGAAGCGGTCGGGGCCGACGCGATCGGAGTGGGAGCGGCCTGCGCCGGAGCGGGCGGGGTCGTCGCGACCGGCGTGGGCGCCGAGGGGGCAGCGGAAGCCACCGCGCTCGCGGCCGGAGCGTCGGGCCTGGTCACCTCGACCACGAGCGCGTTCCCCTCGGTCCGGACCCGGGGCGGCGGGACGTCCCGCTTGAACCAGATGACCACCCGCGCCATCGACCTGTCGGGGTACCCGAGGCTGTTCACCACGCTCACCACGCTGTCCTTCACCACCGTGCTGCCCGGCACGCCGTCGAAGGTCGCCTCCGCCACGTCCACCACGAACCGGGCCGGGGACTGCAGCGCGAAGGTGGTGAAGCTCGGGGGCCGCGTGCCCTCGAGCCGGATGGCCACCGCTCCGCCCGAATCGCGCACTTCGACCTTGCGAATGGCGTTGAGGCCCTCGGCGTGGGCCGCCCCCGCGGAGAGCAGGGCGGCGGCGAGTGCGAGCGGGAGAGGACGCATCGGATCGCTCCAGGGTGAGGAAGAGAAGCCCCGGGAGGATAGCACGCGCTCGCCCGCCCGGCAGGAAACCGGCGGCCGCGCCCACCTCGCCCTACCCGCGCAGCAGCTCGCGCGCCTCTCCCACCAGGTAGAGGGAGCCGGCCGCGCACACCAGCGCGCCGTCGGCCGCGGCCGCGCGGGCGCACGCGAGCGCCTCGCCGCAGGTCCCGTGCACGTCCACCCGCGGCCCGTGGCTCCGGGCCAGCTCCGCGTACTCCTCCGGCGCGCGCGCGCGGGGCGAGGCCGGCGCGACGAGGTGCATCCCGCGCACCCGCGGCGCCAGGGTCGCCAGCATGCGCCGGTGGTCCTTGTCGGCGAGCACGCCGAAGACCAGCTCCACCGGCCGGCCCGGGTGCAGCGCGCACAGCGCCGCCGCCAGGGCCGCCGCGCCGTCGGGGTTGTGGGCGCCGTCGAGCAGCACGCCGCCGACCTCCTCCAGCCGCCCGGGCCAGCGGGCCGTGGCGATGCCCCGGGCGATGGCCTCGTCCGGCACGGCCCCGCCCGCCGCGTCGAGCAGCCGCAGCGCCGACGCCGCGAGCGCCGCGTTCCCGGCCTGGTGCGGCCCGCGCAGCGCGATGGGCCCGCTCCACGCCTCGGGGGCCACGTGGAAGGGCGCGCCGCGGGCGGCCGCCTCGGCCCGGAGCCGCGCCATGGCCTCGGGCGGCTGGGCCGCCGCCACGACCGCCGGCACCCCCGGCTTGAAGATGCCGGCCTTCTCCCCGGCGATGGCCCCGAGCGTCCCGCCCAGCATCGCCTCGTGATCGAGCCCGATCCGCGAGACCGCCGTGACGTCCGGCGCGACCACGTTGGTGGCGTCGAAGCGCCCGCCCAGGCCGACCTCGACCACCGCCACGTCCACCCGTCGCTCGACGAAGTGGACGAAGGCGAGGAGGGTCGCGAACTCGAAGTAGGTGAGCCGGTCGTCCTCCGGCCCGCGCTCGTGCCAGGGACAGGCGGCCCGCACCTGGTCCACCGCGCGCGCCAGCTCCTCGTCGCCGATGGCCCGGCCGTCCACCTGGATGCGCTCCCCGAAGCGCACCAGGTGCGGCGAGGTGTAGAGGCCGACGAGGTGCCCGGCCTGGCGGAGCGCCTCCGCGCTCATGGCGCAGGTGCTCCCCTTCCCGTTGGTGCCGGCGACGTGCAGCACCCGGAAGCGGCGCTCGGGGTGGCCGAGCGCGGCCGTCGCGCGCTCCATGCGCCCGAGCCCGAGCCGGATCGCGAGCGGCTTCAACGTCGAGAGGTAGGCGTCGGGGTTCATGCCCAGGTACGTTGCGGTCCCCGCCGGACCGGCGCGGTCGCCGGGGGGCCGCCCCCGCGGCGGGCCCCCGCGCCGCCGGCCGTCCGGCGCTCCCGCCCTCCTCGTCACCCGAGCAGCTGGACGAGCTGCGACAGCTTCTGCCGCAGCTCCGGGCGCGGCACGATGGCGTCGATCATCCCGTGGTCGAGGAGGAACTCGCTGCGCTGGAACCCCTCCGGCAGCTTCTCGCGGATGGTCTGCTCGATGACCCGCGGGCCGGCGAAGCCGATGAGGGCCTTGGGCTCGGCGATGACCACGTCCCCGAGCCACGCGAAGCTGGCGGCGACCCCGCCGGTGGTGGGGTGGAGCATGACCGAGATGTAGGGCTTGCGCACCTCGCGGAAGCGGTGCAGCGCCGCCGAGGTCTTGGCCATCTGCATGAGGGAGAAGATGCCCTCCTGCATGCGCGCGCCGCCGCTCGAGCTGAAGACGATCGCGGGCGCCCGCAGGTCGTGGGCGCGGTCGAAGATCCGGGTGACCTTCTCGCCGACCACCGAGCCCATCGAGCCCCCCATGAACTCGAAGGCGAAGCAGCCGATGGAGACCTTCACCCCGTCGATGGCCCCCACCCCGGAGACGAAGGCGTCCCGCAGGCCGGTGTTCTTGAAGGTGCTCCGGACGCGGTCCTTGTACTTCTTGGCGTCGCTGAAGCCGAGCGGGTCGGCCGGGGCGAGCTCGGTGTCGAGCTCCTCGAAGGTGTTCGGGTCGAGCACCATCTCCAGGCGCCGCCGCACCGGCAGCGCCTCGTGGTGCCCGCAGCCGCGGCACACGTGGAAGTTCGCCTCCCACTCCTGCTTGTAGACCACCTCGTTGCAGGCGTCGCACTTGTGGAAGAGCCCCTCCCCCTTGGTCGCGACCGGGGGCGCCTTCGCCTTCACCTTCGTGGCAGTCTTCTGGAACCAGGCCATGTTCACCTAGAGTTGTAGCCGATCGCCGGCGGA
>JAJXVM010000357.1 GCA_021782135.1 Myxococcales bacterium
GCGGGAGCCCGCGCTGGCCGAGCTGCGCGACCTCGCCGGCGGCCGCCGGGGGGGCGGGGCGGCGCAGCTCGCCGCCGAGCTCGCCGCCTACGCCGGAGACGCCGAGATCCCGCACCGGCTGGCCCGCGACGCGCTCCTGCCCACCCGCCAGGTCGAGCGCTGGGCGCACCCGTGGGCTTACCCGGAGTTCCTGCCCCGGCTGGCGGAGGCGGAGGGGGTGGAGCCGAACCTCCTGCTCGCGGTGATGCGGCGAGAGTCGGCCTTCCGGACCGGCGCCCGGAGCGGCGCCGGAGCCGAGGGGCTCCTGCAGCTCATCCCGCCCACCGCGGAGCGCGTCGCCGCCGTCGAGGGGCTCCCGGACGACCTCGCGCGCCGCCTGGCCGACCCGCAGACCAGCGTCGGCCTGGGGGCCGCCTACCTGGGCCTGCTGCAGTCCCGCTTCGGCGATCCGGCCGTGGTGCTCGCCGCCTACAACGCCGGTCCGGGTGCCGCCGCGGCCTGGGCGGAGGAGCGGGTGGGCATGCCCCTCGACGAGTGGGTGGAGGCCATCCCGTACCGGGAGACCCGCCACTACGTGAAGACGGTCCTCGCGGACGCCGACCTCTACCGGCGGCTCTGGGGCGGCGACCCGATCCCGCTCGATCCGGGCCGACCGACCCGCGCGCCCGGGGATGGGGTCGCCTTCTGATCGGCCTCTCCGGGAGGGTCAGCGCGGCGCGCGCACGGCCCGGAGCGCCGCCTCGATGGCGGCGCCCATGCGCCGCAGCACGTGAGGGGTCACGCCGGGGACGCGCGCCACCTCCTCCGGCCAGCGCGGCAGGCGGCGGGCGATCTCGACCATCGCCGCCTCGGCCATGACCTTGAACGGCGGCCGATCGGCCGCGCTGGCCTGCTCCTCGCGCGCCACGTAGAGCGCCCGCAGCACCTGCTTGCCCTCGGGCGCGAGCTCGCGCGCCCCCTTGAGCTTGCGCCAGCCCTCCGGATCGAAGACCTTGGCGCGGGGCTCCACCGCGGCGATGCGGTCGAACTCGCGCCGGGCCTCGTCGAGCAGCCCCTTGCGCGCGAGCTCGCCGGAGAGCTCGAGGTGCAGGTCGAGGAGGAAGTGGGTGTCGAGCGCGGCGTAGCGGAGCTGGTCGTCCGAGAGCGGACGGCGTCCCCAGTCCGAGCGCTGATGCTCCTTGGCGAGCCGCTGGCCGAAGCTCCCCTCCACCAGCGCCGAGAGCGACAGGCCCACGCGCCCCAGCCGGCGCGCGGCCGCCATGGTGTCGAACAGGCGCGGGAAGCGCCAGCCGTACTCCCGCTTGAGGCAGCGCACGTCGTAGTCGGCGCCGTGCAGGACCACCTCCCGCCCGTCGCAGAGCACCTCCGCCAGCGGCGCCGGATCGACCGCCAGCGGATCGACCACGAAGTCGGCGTGCCGGGACGAGAGCTGCAGCAGGCAGACGCGCTCCCGGTAGACGTGGAAGCTGTTCGACTCGGTGTCGAGCGCCACCACCGGCTCGGCGCGGAGTCGCGCGATGAGCTCGCGAAGAGCGGCCGGTTCGGAGACGAGCGCCGGCGCGCTCGGCGAGGAGATTCCCATGAACGGATTCTAACCCGCGCCGCGCGCCGACCGGGTGCTATAGAGCGGAAATGACGCCGGCCTCACCGCGAGCGCGGGGCCCTTCCTGTCGCGCCCGCCTGCGCGGCGGGATCGTGCTCGCGTGGTCGGCCGCCAGCATGGTGGTCTTCTTCCTCGCCAGCCTGCCCTCCATGCTGATCACCGGCGGGGCCGGACGCTCCCTCTGGATGGCGCGGCGGCTCTGGTCGCCCTCCGCCCTCCGGCTCTCGGGCGTGCGGCTGGAGGTGTTGCGCGAGGGGGCGCTGCCGGCGGGGCCCGCCATCTACGCGGCCAACCACGAGAGCGCGCTCGACGTCTTCGCGCTGGTGGTCGCGGTCCCGGGCGATCTGCGCTTCCTCGCCAAGCGGGAGCTGTTCCGGATCCCGGTCTTCGGCTGGTACCTGCGGCTGGCCGGCTTCGTGGAGGTCGACCGGCGCGACCGCGCTCGGGCCCTCGCCTCGCTCCGCCGCGCCGCCGCCCAGGTTCGCGCCGGCACCTCCCTGGCCGTCTTCCCGGAGGGGACGCGCAGCCGCGACGGCCGGGTCCACCCATTCAAGAAGGGGCCCTTCGTGCTCGCGCTGGAGGCCGGCGTGCCGGTGGTGCCGATCGCCATCGTGGGCGCCGGCGCGGTGACCCCCAAGAACCACGTCGAGGTCCACCCGGGGCCGATCCGCGTGATCCTGGGTGAGCCGGTGGATCCCGCCTCCCACCCGGATCGGGACGGGCTGTTGAGGGAGGTGCGCCGCCGGATCATCGCCATGCACCGGGCCCACGGCGGGCTGGGCGGCGACGAGGAGGACGCCATCGCCGCCCTGGGCGTCGAAGGCTCCTCGCGCCGCGGCTGACTCCGAGCTTGTCGCGCCGCCCCGGCGGGGGCTAACCTCGTCAGGATGTCCGAGCCCCTCCCCGCGCGCGCCCGACGCCTCGCCGAAGCCGTCGCCGGCCGGGCGCGCGCGCTCGCCGAGGACTTCCGGCGCGCGGACCGGTTCTTCAAGCTTCGCGCCGGCGTGATCGCCGCCTGGGCGGTGCTGTCGCTCGCCACCATCTTCGGGGCCTGCCCCTCGGCCGGCCCCGGGAACGACCTCGGAGCGGAGGTGGCGCTGCTCAAGGCGGATCCGGTGCCCGGGGAGCAGATCCCGGGCGAGGGCAAGGTGGTCGGCAGCGCGAAGATCATGGTCCGCAACGAGTCGGACGACGTCTGGACCGACGTGGTGCTGAAGCTCGACGGTCGCTGGCGTTACGACCAGGCGACCCTCCGGCCCCGGGACTACGTGGTCCTGCTGGTGAGCCAGTTCCGGCAGGGGCAGGACGCCCCCCCCTCCGACTACCGGCCCCGCGTCCTCGAGGTCCGCTGCGGCCAGGGCCGCCACCGGTTCGAGCTGCGCTGATCCGGGCGCGGCTGCCGGCGGTCACCTTTGCCACGCGCGGTCGTCCGCCTCCGCCTCCGCGCGCCGCTCCGCCCGCAGCGCTGCCTCCCGGCGCCGTTGCTCCATCGCGCGCTCCACGAGCCGCCGCCGCGCCGCGGCCAGCTCGAGGCCCGCTCGCGCGGCGGCCTGGAGGCCACGGGCGCGCTCCA
>JAJXVM010000063.1 GCA_021782135.1 Myxococcales bacterium
CCACTTCTACCACCTGTCGGCGCTCGACTGGGTGGACGTGGTCAGCGCGCTCAAGGCCGACCCGGCCAAGGCCGCGCAGATCGGGCAGAGCCTCAGCTCCTGGCACCTCAACAGCGTGCAGGAGCTGACGGCGGTGAAGGCCAAGCTGGAGAGCTTCGTCAAGGCCGGCCAGCTCGGCATCTTCACCAACGGCTACTGGGGCCACCCGGCGATGCGGCTCCCGCCCGAGGTGAACCTGCTCGCGGTGGCGCACTACCTCCAGGCGCTCGACGTGCAGCGCAAGGCCAACCAGATCGTCGCCATCCTGGGCGGCAAGACGCCGAACATCCAGAACCTGGCCGTGGGCGGCGTCGCCAACGCCATCAACCTGGACAACCCGGCCACGCTCAACATGGAGAAGCTGTACATGGTGAAGGACCTCCTCGACGAGGTCACCACCTTCGTGCAGCAGGTCTACTTCCCCGACGTGTGCGCCGTGGCGGCCTTCTACCCGGACTGGCTCGGCTACGGGAAGGGCGTGAACAACTACCTGGCGGTGCCGGAGCTGCCGCTCGACACCAAGGGCACGAAGTTCGCGCTGCCGGGCGGCACGCTGATGGCGAGCGACCTCAAGTCGCTCAGGCCCATCACCGCCTTCGGCGACGACTACTTCAAGCAGCACGTCACCGAGGACACCGCCCGCGCCTACTACGCCAACTCGGCCAACTCCCTCCACCCGTGGAAGGGCGAGACCCGGCCCTCCTTCGACGGCAGGTGGAGCCCGGACGGCAAGTACAGCTGGGTGAAGGCGCCGCGCTTCGACGGCAAGCCCATGCAGGTGGGCCCGCTCGCCGAGGTGCTGGTGGGCCTCGCCGCCGGCAACGAGCCCATCACCCGCTGGGCGGTGAAGTGCCTCGACGTGGCCGGCTCGATCGCCAAGGTGAAGCTCACCCCGGCGGTGCTCGAGTCCACGCTGGGCCGCCACGCCGCCCGCTGCATCCGCGCCGCGGTCATGGCCGAGCAGGCCCAGGCCCAGTGGAAGCTGCTCATGGAGAACGTGGGCAAGGGCGACACCGCCACCTACAACGAGCCGCGCTTCCCCAAGGGCACGGTGGAGGGCGTCGGCTTCCACGAGGCGCCCCGCGGCGTGCTCTCGCACTGGTCGGTGATCACCGACGGCAAGATCGCCAACTACCAGGCGGTGGTGCCCTCCACCTGGAACGCCGGCCCGCGCGACGAGCAGGGCACCATGGGACCCTACGAGCACTCGCTCGTCGGCAACCCGGTGGCCGATCCGAAGAGGCCGCTCGAGGCGCTGCGCACCATCCACTCGTTCGATCCGTGCCTGGCCTGCGCGGTCCACACCGTGGACGGCGAGGGGAACGAGATCGCCCAGGTGAAGGTGCTCTAGCTCCGGTTCCGGGGTAAGGTTCCAAGGGGGAGGGCCGGGGCGAGCGCTCCGGCCCTCTCTTCGTCACGGGGCGTGGTTGCCCCCGGCCCGGCCTGGCCGGGACCCCAGCGGCGATCCGGTGGGGCGGTGGTCTCATTCCGAGGTGGACATGTCCCGCATCCTGGTGCTCGGCATCGGCAACGTGCTCATGGGCGACGACGCCCTCGGCTCCCACGTCATCCAGGAGCTGGAGGCGCGCTACGACTTCCCCGACGAGGTGAGCCTCATCGACGCCGGCACGCCCGGCGTGGACCTCACCGCCTACATGGCGGGTCACGACGTCCTCCTGGTGGTGGACGTGGTGCGCGCCGAGGGCCGGCCGGGCGAGTTCCGCCACTACGACAAGGCGAAGCTCCTCGAGAAGGCGCCGCTGGTGGCCATGAGCCCGCACGAGCCGGGGCTGCGCGAGGCGCTCCTCACGGCCGACTTCATGGGCGTGGCCCCGGCGGAGGTGAAGCTCATCGGCGTCATCCCGGAGCTGGTGGATCTCGGGGTGCGGCTCTCGGCGGCGGTCCGCGCCGCGCTCCCGCGCGTGATCGAGGAGGTGGTGGGCGAGCTGACCGCGCGCGGCGCCCCGCCCGTCCCCCGGGATCCGCCGCGCAAGCCCGATCTGTGGTGGGAGACGCCGCGGGGGATGTGAGCCGGCTCGCCCTGGGCGGCCTGGCCGCCGGGGAGCCCCGGTCACCTTGAACCCATCCCTTCCAGGCTGGTAATTTGGCGTTTCCCCAAGGTTATCCAGGGAGTTGCACGATCCGCGGAACCGCGCTGGCATGACCTCTCCTCCCTCGCCACCGACCGCGACCGACGCGCCCGACGCGCCCGAAGGGCGGCGGATCGTCATCCGCGGCACCGTCCAGGGCGTGGGGATGCGCCCCTTCGTCTTCCGGCTGGCGCGTGCCGCGGGCGTGCGCGGGCGGGTGCGCAACGACGCGCGCGGCGTGACCATCGAGGCGTTCGGCGCCGCGGCCGAGCTCGACGCGTTCCAGGCCCGTCTCGAGGCGGAGAGGCCGGCCGCGGCCCGCTTCGATCAGGTCGAGGTGGAGCCGCTCCCGCCGGAGCCGGTGGACGGCTTCGAGATCGTCGAGAGCCAGGGGACCGCCGCCTCGCCGGAGCTGCGCGTCTCCATCCCGGCCGACCTCGCCACCTGCCCGGACTGCCTGCGGGAGCTCTCCGATCCCTCCGACCGGCGGCACCGCTACCCTTTCACCAACTGCACGAGCTGCGGGCCGCGCTTCACCATCGCGCGCGGCGTCCCGTACGACCGGGCGCTCACCACCATGGCGCCGTTCGCGCTCTGCCCCGACTGCCGGCGCGAGTACGAGACGCCCACGGACCGGCGCTTCCACGCCGAGCCCAACGCCTGTCCGGTGTGCGGGCCGCACCTCACCCTGCTCGCGGCGGGGGAGCACCCCCTCCCTGACCCTCCCCCGCTTCGCGGGAGAGGGGAAGAGGTGCAGAGCGGGAAAGAGGTGGCTCCCTCCCCGTCGCACGGGGAGGGCCGGGGAGGGGCGGCCCCGGGTCGCGCCAGCCGCATCCTCGCCGAGCGCGACGAGGCGCTGCGGCTCGCCGGCCGCGCGCTGGCGGAGGGGAGGATCCTGGCGGTGAAGGGGCTCGGCGGCTTCCACCTCGCCTGCGACGCCACCCGCGAGGCGGCGGTCGCGGCGCTGCGCGCGCGCAAGCGGCGCGAGGAGAAGCCGTTCGCGGTGATGGTCGCCGACCTGGCCGGCGCCGAGCGGCTCGCGGTCCTCGGCGACCCCGAGCGGGCGCTGCTCGCCTCGGTGGAGCGCCCCATCGTCCTCGTCCCGCGCCGGGAGCCCACGAGCCTCGCCCCCGCGGTCGCCCCGGACACGCCGCTCGTCGGCCTGCTGCTCCCCTACTCGCCGCTGCACCACCTGCTGCTCGCCGAGGCGGGCCGGCCGCTGGTGATGACCTCCGGCAACCTCTCCGAGGAGCCGATCGCCTACCGCAACGAGGAGGCGATCGGCCGGCTGGGCGCCCTCTGCGACCTGTTCCTGGTCCACGACCGCGAGATCGAGGCCCGCTGCGACGACTCGGTGGCGCGGGTCGTCGCCGGGCGGCCGCTGGTGATGCGCCGCTCGCGCGGCTACGTGCCGCGCCCGGTCCCCGCGCCGGTCCGCTTCGAGCGGCCGGTGCTCGCCTGCGGCGCCCAACTCAAGAACACCTTCTGCATCGGCCTCGGCGACGCCGCCTGGCTCGGCCCGCACGTCGGCGACCTCGAGAACCTCGAGACCACCGAGAGCTTCGAAAGCTCGGTGGCGCGGCTGGAGCGCTTCCTCGAGACGCGGCCCGCGCTGCTGGCGCACGACCTCCACCCGCAGTACCTCTCGACGGCCTACGCGCTGCGCCGCGCCGAGGAGCTGGGCGTCCCGGCGCTGGCGGTGCAGCACCACCACGCCCACGTGGCGGCGGCGATGGCCGAGCACGGCCTGCCGGGCCCGGTGCTCGGGCTCGCCTGGGACGGCACCGGTCACGGCCCGGACGGCGCCTCCTGGGGTGGCGAGCTGCTCCTCGCCGAGTACGCCTCCTTCGAGCGGCTCGCGACCTTGCGCCCGCTCCGCCTCGCGGGCGGCGACGTCGCCGTCCGCCATCCCTGGCGCGTGGCGCTGGCGGCGCTCGACGACGCCTTCGAGGGCGCCCCGCCCCTCGAGGCGCTGGCGCTCTTCCGGGCGGTCCCCCCGGCGGAGCTGGAGGTGGTGCGCCGGATGATCGCCAGCGGGTTCAACAGCCCGCCGGCCCACGGCGCCGGGCGCTGGTTCGACGCCGCCGGGGCGCTGGTGCTGGCCCGCCCGCACGCGCGGCACGAGGGGCAGGTGGCGATGGCGCTCGAGGGCGCGGCGGACGCGTCCGAGCGCGGCCGGTACCCGTTCGTCCTCGACGAGTCGCGCACCCCCTGGGAGCTCGACCTGCGGCCCGCGGTGCGCGCGCTGGTGGAGGACCTCCTCGCCGGCGCCGCCCCCGGCGCGATCGCCGCCCGGTTCCACGAGACCCTGGCCGCGGCAGCCGCCGCGCTGGTCCGGCGGGCCGCCGCGCAGCGCGGCCCGCTGCCGGTGGTGGCCAGCGGCGGCTGCTTCCAGAACGCCCGGCTGGCCGAGCGCCTGCTCGCCGGGCTCGGCCCTGATTTCGCGGTATACCTGCACCAGCGAATCCCCCCCGGCGACGGCGGGATCGCGCTCGGGCAGGCGGTGGTCGCGCAGGCGCAGTGGCGGTCGAACCAGCCCGGGCGGCGCCCCGGCGGCAGGAGGTCGGAAGATGTGTCTCGGCGTTCCCGGTAAGGTCCTCGCCATCGACGGCTTGAACGCCACGGTGGACTTCTTCGGCGTGAAGAAGGAGCTGCGGCTCGACGTGGTCGACGAGCCGGTGTCGGTGGGGGACTACGTCCTCAACCACGTCGGCTTCGCCATCCGCCGCATCCCGGCGGAGGAGGTGGGCGAGACGCTCGCCCTCTTCGACCAGATCCTGAAGGACGTGGCGCCGGACGACCTCATGGCCGCCGACGTCATCGGCGAGATGGCCGCCGGCAAGGAGCAGGGCAAGTGACCTCCGACCCGCTCCTGGCGCAGCTCAAGTTCCGGGATCCCCAGAAGGCCCGCGCCCTGGCCGCCGCGCTGCAGCGCGAGGTGGACGCCATCGGGCGCGACGAGATCACCGTCATGCACGTGTGCGGCAGCCACGAGCAGTCGATCGCCCGCTTCGGGATCCGGGCGCTGCTGCCGCGCCAGCTCTCGCTCATCATGGGCCCGGGCTGCCCGGTGTGCGTCACCGACGCGCCGGAGATCGACGAGGGCGTGGCGCTCGCGAGGCAGGGCTGCCGGGTGCTCACCTACGGCGACATGCTCAAGGTGCCGGGCACGGTGCAGTCGCTCGGCGACGCCCAGGCGGACGGCGGCAAGGTGGACGTCGTCTACGGGGTCGAGCAGGCGGTCGAGATCGCGAAGGCGCGCCCGGACGAGGAGGTGGTGTTCTTCTCCTCCGGCTTCGAGACCACCGCCGTCGGCACCGCCGCCGCCATCCTGCGCGGCCTGCCGAAGAACCTCTCCGTGCTCTCGGCCCACAAGTACGTGCCGCCGGCGATGGAGATCGTGGCCGGCATGCCGGGCTCCAAGGTGGAGGCCTTCCTCGCCGCCGGGCACGCCGCCATCATCACCGGCTGCGACTGCTTCCGGCCCATGGCGCGGAAGTACCGGATGCCCATCGTGGTCACCGGCTTCGAGCCGCTCGACGTGCTCGCCGCGGTCCTCAAGACGGTCGAGATGATCCGGCGGAAGGAGCACGACGTCGCCAACTGCTACCCGCGCTGCGTCACCGGGCCGGGCAACCTGCCGGCCCAGAAGATGCTCTGGCGGGTGTTCGAGCCGGTGGGGGGCCAGTGGCGCGGCATCGCCGTGATCCCCGACGGCAACCTCCGCCTCAAGCCCGAGTTCGCCGCCGTGGACGCGCGCCGCCGCTTCCGGATCGACGTGAAGGGGCTGTGGGACTACGCCCCGCGCCAGCTCGCCGACCGCTGCATCTGCGGCGAGATCATGGCCGGCTTCAAGTCGCCCAAGGACTGCCCGCTCTTCGGCAAGGAGTGCCTGCCGGAGTCGCCGGTGGGCGCCTGCATGGTCTCCTCCGAGGGCACCTGCAAGATCTGGCACCAGTACGGGGGCGTCCCCGACCTGAAGGAGGTCGGCTGATGGCGGCGAGCGATCGGGTCGGGCTGCGCCACGGCGCGGGCGGGCGGGCCATGCGCCGCCTCATCGAGGAGGTCTTCCTCGGCCTGGGCGGCCCGGTGGAGGGCGGCGTGGGGCTCGCCGCCATGGACGACGGCGCGGCCATCCGCCTGGGGGACCAGTGGGTGGTGATGACCACCGACAGCCACGTCGTCCACCCGCGCTTCTTCCCGGGCGGCGACATCGGCCGGCTCTCCATCTCCGGCTGCGTCAACGACCTCGCCATGATGGGCGCCACCGAGCCGCTCGGGCTCACCTGCGCGGTCATCATCGAGGACGGCTTCCCGCGCGAGGAGCTGGAGCGGATCCGCGACTCGATGAAGCGGGCCTGCGAGGAGTCGGGCGCCAACGTCGTCACCGGGGACACCAAGGTGATGGGCAAGGGCGAGGTGGACGGGATCGTCCTCAACACCGCCGGGGTCGCGTTGACGCGGCGGGTGGTGACCGACGCCGGGCTGCGCCCCGGCGACAAGCTCATCGTCACCGGCACCGTCGGCGATCACGGCATGGCGGTGATGACCCGGCGCCACGCCCTCTCCATCGAGGGCGACCTGCGCTCCGACGTCGCCCCCATCAACCGGCTCGTCCGCGCCGCGCTCGACGCCGGCGGCGACGACGTGGTGGCGATGAAGGACCCGACCCGCGGCGGCGTGGCCTCGGTGCTCCACGAGTTCGCCGAGAAGGGCGGCGTGGGCGTGCTGGTGGACGAGTCGAGCGTGCCGGTGAACCCGGAGGTGCGGGCGGCCGGCGAGATGCTCGGGATCGACCCGCTGGTGGTGGCCAACGAGGGCAAGGCGGTGATCGGCGTGCGCGCCGGCTCGGCGGAGAAGGTGCTGGCCGCGCTGCGGTCCCACCCGCTCGGACGGCAGGCGGCCATCGTCGGCGCGGCCATCGCCGAGCGGCCCGGGCAGGTGATCCTCGACACCGGCTTCGGGCGGCGGCTGCTGGCCGAGATCGAGGGCGAGCCCCTCCCGCGGATCTGCTGATGCACGAGTACTCGCTGGTGCAGGCCCTGGTGGAGCGGGTCGAGCAGGAGGTCGGGCGGCGGGGCGCCCTCGCGGTGCACGCGCTCACCGTCTCGGTGGGGGAGCTCGGCGGGGTGGACCCGGAGCTCTTCCGCACCGCCTTCGAGACCTTCCGCCAGGGGACGGTCTGCGCGCAGGCGGAGCTCACGGTCCGGCTCGTGCCGGCGCGCTGGAGCTGCCCGGCCTGCGGCGCGGCCATCGAGAAGGGGGCGGTGCTCCGCTGCCCCGCCTGCGACCTGCCGGCGAGGATGGGCGAAGGTTCCGACGGATTGACGCTCGACCGGGTCGAGCTGGAGGTGCCCTAGATGTGCACGACCTGCGGCTGCGGCGACACCGAGCTGGTCCCGGTGGAGCTGCACGACAAGATCCTCGCCGGCAACGATCGCCAGGCGGCCCACAACCGCGAGCACTTCCAGGCGCACGGCGTGCTGGCGCTCAACCTGATGGGCTCGCCCGGCGCCGGGAAGACGGCGGTGCTCGAGGCCACCAGCCGCTTCGCCGAGGGCCGGCTCCGGCTCGCGGCGGTCTCGGCCGACCTCGCCACCGACAACGACGCGCGGCGGCTCGCCGCCGCGGGCATCCCCTCGAAGGCGATCACCACCGGGCAGGCCTGCCACCTCGACGCGGCGATGGTGCACCACGCGCTCGACGGCTTCCCCTGGGACCGCGCCGACGTCTTCTTCATCGAGAACGTCGGGAACCTGGTCTGCCCGGCCATCTACGACCTGGGCCAGGCGGCCAACGTGGTGGCGCTCTCGGTGACCGAGGGCGAGGACAAGCCCCTCAAGTACCCGGTGATGTTCCAGAAGGCCGACCTGGTGCTGGTGACGAAGTGCGACCTCGTGCCGCACCTCGACATCGACCTCGCCCGCGTCGACGACGCGCTCGCGCGGGTGATGCCGAGCCCGAGGGTGCTGCGGCTCTCCGCCCGCACCGGCGAGGGAATGGCGGAGTGGTTCGGCTGGCTCGAGGAGCAACGCCGGCCTATCGTCCAGGGGAAGGGAGCGCACATGCACGTCCATCCCCACGAGCACACCCACTCGCACGAGCACCGGCACGCGGACGGCACCGTCCACAGCCATCCGCACGCGCACGCCCACCAGCACCCGCACGAGCACGCCGAGGGACAGGCCCAGGAGCACGCGCACGGCGAGCCGCAGTCCGAGCACGCCCACGCCGCCAGCGAGAAGCACGAGCACCAGCACTGAGGCCGTGAAGCGATGCCCGCGGCGGTCGCCCCCGCGGCGGCCCCGCGGGCGCCGCGAGGGCCGCCCCGCCGAGGTGCTCGATTGACGCACCTGGGGTGAATCGCGCAGCGCTGCGTTTTTTGGCCTCACCCTTTCGGTTGAGGCGATCCCCCACTTCACGTACAGCGAATCGCGTTGCGCCACGCCACGTCGCGCGACGCGACGTCGCGTCGCGCCCTGAGACGCGACGTCGCGCCTCCCAGACCCAAGGGACAGCGGAAAGCGCCGGAAAATCGGGTGGGTCGTCGAGGCACACCCCGTGCAGATGCTCGCGCCATGCGGTCCACGGGAGGGGCGCCGGGGCTGGTCCCCGGAGCGGGTCATCAGGGAGGACGCGCGGACACGGGCCGCTGGTCGCCGCTCGTGGGCGCCTTCGCTTCACCATGAGTGTCCGCGCGTTGCACCAACAACAACTCGAGGACGAGGACGCGAATGCGTAGATTGCTTGGAGCAGTCCTGGCGTATGGAGCGGTGGCGACATTGGCGATGCCCCTCTCCGCGCAGGCCGAGGACAACCAGCAGCGCGACAAGGAGCAGGAGCAGCAGATCCAGAAGCTCGCCAAGGAGGTCGATGCGCTCAAGCAGCGCGTGAAGAAGGACGAGGACAAGTCACTCAGCAAGTGGCTCACCGTCGGCGGCGACTACCGGTTCCGCATCGACTCCCTCCAGGGCGGCGTGACGGGCTACTACCAGTACATGGGCCCCACGGCCATGCCGGTGGCCACGCCCGGGTTCGACCCGAAGAACGACACCCTCATGACCAACCGCTTCGGCCTGAACATCAAGGCCAAGGCGACGGAGGATGTCACCATCACCGCGCGGCTGCTCATGTACAAGATCTTCGGCATGGAGACTGGCGCGCCCGTGCTCGCCGGCTTCTTCGCCGATCGCTCCCAGGTGCTCGACGGCACCATCGGCCACGTGCCGGTGGACAACACGCTGCTCGTCGATCAGGTGTACGCCACCTGGAGCAACATCGCCGGCCAGCCGCTCTGGTTCTCGGTCGGCCGCCGTCCGTCGACCGGCGGCTCGCCCACCCAGGTCCGGGAGAACGGGGATCACCCCGGCACCGGCGGCGTCCCCGGCCTGCTGGTGGACTACGCCTTCGACGGCATGACCGTCGGCTACGCCCCGGACATCGACGCGCTCCCGGGCGCCTTCGGCAAGGTCTGCTACGGCCGCGGGTTCGAGGCCGGCTACACCGTCGGGAACAGCCTCAACGACACCGAGATGCTCGGGTTCCAGCTCGTCCCGATCGACACCGACCCGCTCCGGATCGACTTCCAGTACAACCGCGGCTTCAACATCTTCGACAACCCGAACAACGTCGGGAACGAGCTCGGCGACATGGACTGGCTCGGCGCCGGCGTGCTCAGCACGCTCAAGAAGGTCGGCATCGGCGACCTGACCACCTTCGCCAGCGGCGGCATGAGCATCACCCACCCGAACGGCAGCCACGCCCTGCTCAACGGCCCCGGCTCGGCCGACTCCGGCGCCGGCCTGCTGGCCAACGGCACCGACAAGAGCAGCCACACCGGCTGGGGCGTCTACGCCGGCCTTCGCTACGACCTCCCCTCCGGCACCAAGATCGGCGCCGAGTACAACCACGGGTCGGAGTACTGGATGCCGTTCGATCCGGCCGCCGACGACATGTGGACGAGCAAGCTCGGCACCCGCGGCAACGTGTACGAGGCCTACCTGATCCAGGAGCTGCCGCTGGCTCCGATCTCCTCGTACAAGGCCAAGACCTTCGTCCGCGTGGGCTACCAGTACTACACGTTCGATTACACCGGCAGCAACAACTGGGTCGGCGCGCCCGTCTCGATCAACAACCTGATGGCGAGCCCGATGAACGCCCAGATGTTCCCGCCGATGAAGTGGGCGCAGGACATCTACGCCACCTTCGAAGTCCGGCTGTAGCAGCGCGAGGAGGAGGGGGGCGGGTCCCCCTCCTCCTCCATCGTCGAAGCGCGCAGTGAAAAGGGAGCACCAAATGAAGAGAGCCGCTGCAGTCCTCCTCGCCGCCGCCCGCGTCCTGCTGGTCGTCCTGGCCATCGGAGGCGTCGCCCGCGCCGAGGAGATCAAGATGGTCGGCGTGATCACCAAGATCGACATCTCGGGGCCCGACGCCAAGGTGGCCACCGCCACCCTCAAGGACACCAAGAGCGAGAAGACGGTGGACATCACCGTCAAGGACGACCTCACCCTCGACAAGTTCAAGGATCACCGCATCGTCGAGGGCGACGAGATCCGCTGCAAGTACGAGGTGAAGGACGGCAAGAACGTCAGCAACTACTTCCGGAAGACGGCCGGCTGCTGAGGCCGCGCAACCCGCGCCTGGAGCCGCCGCGAGTGAGGGGGCGGCGGCTCCAGGGGGCGCCACGAAAGAGGAAACGAAGATGAAGAGAGCCAAGACGATCGGTACGGCCCTGGCCGCGCTGCTGTACGCGTCCGGCGCCCCTGCCGCGGAACACCCCGGCCGTGCCCAGATCGAGAAGGACGGCTACAAGGGTCCCGCCACCTGCGAGGAGTGCCACCCCGGCACGGCCAAGCAGTTCCTCGGCACGGTCCACTGGAAGCACGCCTCCAAGGTGGACAACGTCGAGCACCTCGACCCCAAGGTCGAGTACGGGATGAAGAACCGCATCTACACCATGTGCAACGGCAACGACGTGGTGAACAACCTCAAGGAGATCCCGAAGAACTCCGCGGGCCACTCCAAGCTCACCGGCTGCAACACCTGCCACCCCGGCAACCACATCAGCGACGTGGGGAGCACCGGCCCGGCGGCCGAGGCGGCCGTGGACTGCCTGGTCTGCCACTCGAGCGACTACGACTTCCGCCAGCGCAAGCCGTACAAGGACGCGCAGGGGCGCGTGGTGATGGGCCAGGACCGGAGCACCAAGGCGGCGCTCGCGGTCGGCAAGCCGGGCGTCAAGAACTGCATGGTCTGCCACGAGTCGGCCGGCGGCGGCGTGCTCATCAAGCGCGGCCTGGCCTTCAACAAGGAGAACGACGCCCACGCCGCCAAGGGGATGGTCTGCGTCGACTGCCACAAGTCGAAGGACCACCACGTCCCGACCGGCTTCGACCCGAACAACTGGGCCAACGACGGCGTGCGGCTGGCCTGCTCCGACTGCCACGGCGACAAGCCGCACAAGAACGCCGACTACAACCGCCACGTCGCCAAGATCGCCTGCCAGACCTGCCACATCCCGCACACCGGCGGCGCGGTGGCGAAGGACTTCACCGTCTGGGAGCAGGGCGAGGACAAGTTCTGGGAGCCCACCACCCTGAAGCGGGACGCCAACGAGACCGTGCCGGTCTACGCCTGGTACAACAAGACCGTCCGCAACGAGCCGCACTTCATCGGCCCGAAGGGCAGCCGCAAGGACGGCAAGAGCAAGATCTACCCCTTCAAGATCTACATGGGGAAGGCCTTCTACGACAAGGAGACGGGCAAGCTGCTCTCGATGGACTTCGCCCCGCCGATGGCCACCGGCAACGCCCGCGCCGGCGTGGAGTCGGCCGCGCGGACCCTCGGCATGAAGGACCCCGCCGCGGTCGCCAAGAACGCGGTGCCCGGCTGGCAGACCATCTACTTCGCCAGCAGCCACCTGGTCACGAAGGGCAAGGCGCTCAACTGCGTCAACTGCCACGGGGTGAACGGGGTGCTCAACTTCCGCGAACTCGGCTACTCCGAGGCCGAGGTGAAGAAGCTCACCAACCCGGAGATCTACTTCAAGCAGCTCGTGGAGATGCAGAAGCAGGAGTGGTGACGGCCCCCTCCGGCCGTCGCCCGCGGGGCAGCAAGGGTCCCCTCGCTCCGGAGGCAGCGCCTCCGGAGCCGAGGGGTTTCTCTTTCTAGCCCCCGGCGGCCCGGATCATGCGCCCGAGCCGCTCCAGCGCCCGCTCGAGCGTCGGCATCGCCGGGCCGAAGGAGAAGCGGACGTAGCCGCGGTAGCGCGCGCTGTGCCGCCCCCGCCGCTTGCCGGGGTTCACGTCGAAGAACTCGCCGGGGACGCAGATGACCTGGTGGTCGAGCGCGGCGCGGAAGAACCCCATGCCGTCGTTGAGCGGGGGCGGCAGCGCCTCGACGTTGCCCCAGACGTAGAACGTTCCGTCGGGCGCGCGGTCGATGCGCACCCCGAGCTTCTCGAGGCCGGTGAGCAGCCGCAGCCGCTTGGCCCCGAACACCTGGTGGATGGCGCGGGTCTCGGCGGCCACGAGGTCGTCGGACAGGAGCGGCACGGCCGCCCGCTGCAGCGGCTTGGACCCGCCGCCGTCGAGGAACGAGCCGGCGCTCGCGACCGCGTCGATGACCTTGCGCGGGCCGACGGTCCAGGTGCAGCGCCAGCCCGGGTAGCGCCAGTTCTTGGTGAGCCCGTCGAAGATCACCACCGGGTCGCGATCCACGTCCTCGACGTAGCGCGCCGCGCTCTCCACCGGCAGCTCGCCCGGCTCGCCGGTCCAGACGTAGTGCGAGTAGAACTCGTCGAGCAGGAGCGAGCAGTCGAGCTCGCGCGCCACCTCCACCCAGCGCCGCAGCTCCTCGCCCTGGACCAGCTTGCCGGTGGGGTTGCAGGGGTTCGAGGCGAGCACGGCGGAGAGCCCCCGCCCCTCCACCTCGCGCCGCAGGTCCTCGGCGGTGAAGGCGTAGCCGCGGTCCCCCTCCAGCAGGATGGGGATGGCGGTGAAGGCCTTGAAGATGTCGAGCAGCTCCTCGTAGGCGGTGTAGTCCGGGAGGAAGTGGCCCAGGTTCACGTGGCCGAGGCTGGCCGCGGCGCGCGTGAGCGCGGTGCGGCCGCCGCCGGAGACGCTCACGTTCTCGGCGCCGTACTGCGACGGCAGGCCGCGCCGGTAGAGCCGGTTGTAGAGCCCGGCGATGGCCTCGCGCAGCTCCCAGATGCCGGCCACCGGCGCGTACTCCTGGTCGTCGAGGTCGATGGCGATCTGGTGGATGCGCGGCGGGGCACCGGGCAAGAGGCCGGTCTCCGGCTGCCCCTGGCCCAGGTTGCACCACTCGGGGTCGCCGGAGGAGAAGCCGCGCTTGGTGGCCTCGGCGGTCACGTAGATGACGCCGGTGCGCGGGACGGAGCGGAAGGCGTGGGTCTCGTTCTGGGTCACGGGACCGGGGAGCGTACCACCGGCCCGGCGCCGCTCACAGGGGCTCGGCCCGGAGCGGGACGAGGTCGCCCCCGTCCGGGATGACGAGCAGGCGCGCGCCGGTCCCGGCCACGTGCAGCGCCTCGGCCAGGGCCGCCTCCAGGCTCGGCGCGTAAGTGGCGTAGGTCCTCGCCACCTCCTCGGGCGGCATGCCGGAGACCAGCAGCACCGCGCAGCGCGGCGGCAGGTAGCGCCGCACCCCGAGCTCGAAGATGGCGCGGTTCACCACCTCCGGGCCGCCCGGCCCGATCCCCTCGGGGCACTCGGCGCAGAGCACCACCACCCCGCCATCCCGCAGCAGGGTGCCCGCCGGCGGGAGGAGCTTGGAGGCCTGGTACAGGCTCCCCGTCACCGGGAGCGGCGCCGAGATCACCACCACGTCGGCCGGCTCCGCCCGGCGCTCGCAGTGGGGGCGCGCCCGCCGCACCGCCTCCCGGTGCGCGAGCACGAGGTCGCCCGCCACCGCCCCCATGACCGCCCCGGAGATCTCGATCACGTCGAGCAGGAAGGCCGGCCGGCCGGCGAGCCGCACCGCCTCCTCGATGTCCTCGCGGCAGGGGTTCCCGTCGGCGCGCCCGAGCCCCGAGGCCGGGTCGGCCTTGAGCAGGTGGTTCTGCCGGATGTCCTCCGCGAAGCCCAGCCCGGGGAAGATGCCCTTGGCCCCCCCGCCCCACCCGGCGAAGTAGTGCGGCTTCACCCGGCCGGTCACCACGATCAGGTCGGCCTCGAGGACGCATCGGTTCACGCGCACGCGGGTGCCGCGCGCGGTGCACCCGAGCTCGACCACCGCGCCCGGGTCGCGGCCGTCGTGGTTCACGATCCGGTGTCGCGAGAGCACCTCGGGTGGCAGCCCGAGCTCCTCGAGCCGCGCCGGGCCGTGCGTCCCGTTCGCCACCGCCAGCACGACGCGGTCGTCGGGGAGCGCCGAGAGCTCGCGGCGCACCGCCGCGTAGAGCGCGGCGCGCGGCTCCTCCCGGCTCGCGTCCGAGAGGATCACCAGCGCCCGCCCGGCCTTCGCGGCCAGCTCGCGCAGGGGCGGGGCGGCCACCGGGCCGCGCAGCGCCGCCTCCAGCGCCGCCGCGACGGGGACGGCGGGCGGCGGGGGGAGCGTGAGGACCTCGCCGGCGAGTCCGTCCGGGAGCAGCAGCGGCGCGCGTCCGTAGC
>JAJXVM010000358.1 GCA_021782135.1 Myxococcales bacterium
CTGCTCGGCGGCGGCTTCAGCCGCGATGCGCTCGCCGAGCTCTGCCGCGCCGAGCTGCGCGCCACCGGAGGCAAGCCGTGAGCGACGACGGACGGACGCGCGCCGGCGCCCTGCGCGAGGCCTTCGACGCCACCTTCGCCGCCGCCCCCTCGACCGCGCGGCGGGACGAGGTGGCCCTCCTGCGCCTCCGCGCCGGCGGGGAGGAGCTGGCGCTGCGCGTCCTGGAGACCGCCGGGCTGGTCCCGCTGGGGCGGCTCACCGCGGTCCCGGCCCGCCGGACGGAGCTGCTCGGGCTGACCGGGCTCCGCGGCGGGTTGCTCCCGGTCTTCGACCTCGCCCGGCTGCTCGGGCTGCCCCCCCAGGCCGCCGCGCCGCGCTGGCTGGCGCTGGCCGGCGCCGGGCCCGAGGAGCAGATCGGGCTCGCCTTCGACGAGTTCCTGGGCCACGAGCGGGTCCCCGCCGGCGAGTTGCACGCCGCCCCGGAGGCGCCGCGTCGCCACCTCCGCGAGGTGGTCCAGCTCCGCGGCCGGCCGGTCCCGGTCGTCGCCGTCCCCTCGCTCCTGCACGCCATCCGCGGAAACGCATAGGAGAAGCCATGGGTCGCAGCCTCACGTACTCGCAGAAGCTGGCGCTCGGATTCGGCCTGGTGGTCCTGGTGGCGCTGGCCGTCGCCGCCGTCGCGGTGGCCGCCCTCCGGGAGGTGGTGGCGCGCAAGGACCAGGTCATCGACGTGGCGGCGCTGCGCATGGTGCACGCCGAGCGGCTGCACGCGGACAGCGCGCGCAAGGCCGCTGACACCCGGGCCTACCTGATGAGCGGCGACCGCCGCTACCTGGCGGCCACCGAGGCCGACCGCGCCCACTTCCTCGCGACCATGGACCAGCTCTCGCGCGAGGTGCAGACGCCGGAGGGCGCGGCGCTGCTCAAGGAGGTGGGGCGGATCGAGGTCATCCACAACCGCGCGGTGGACGCGATCCTGTCGCAGCCGGTCACCCGCGAGAGCATGCCCCGGCTCGCCGCGCGCACCGAGGACGAGGTCCGGCCGCTGCGCACGCAGCTCGACCAGGCCGTGGACGCGTTCGTGGCCCGGGAGCAGCAACTGCTCGACGAGGGCCGGGCCGAGTCGACCGAGATCGCGCGCAGCGCCAGCCGCGAGGTGCTGATCCTCTCCGGCCTGGGGGTGCTGCTGGCGGCCGGCATCGCCGCCTTCCTGGCGCGCACCCTGGCCCGGCAGATCTCCACCGCCGCCCGGCACGTCCAGACCTCCTCGGCGGAGCTGCAGGCGGCCGCCGGCCAGCAGGCGACCGGCGCCAAGGAGCAGGCCACCGCCATGGCCGAGATCACCACCACCATCACCGAGCTCCTCGCCACCTCCCGCCAGATCGCCGAGAGCGCCAAGCGCGTGGCCGGCATCGCCGCCGAGACCGCGGCGGCGGCCGCGGCCGGGGATCAGACGGTGCAGCGCAGCCAGGACTCGGTGGGCACCATCCGCCGCCAGGTGGACCTCATCGTGAACCACATGCTCGAGCTCGGCCGCAAGTCGCAGCAGATCGGCAGCATCCTCGAGATCATCGACGAGCTCTCCGAGCAGACCAACATCCTCGCCATCAACGCCACCATCGAGGCGGCCGGCGCCGGCGAGTCGGGGAAGCGGTTCGCGGTGGTGGCCGAGGAGATCCGCAAGCTCGCCGACCGGGTGGGCGGGTCCACCAAGGACATCCGCGCGCTCATCGACGAGGTGCGCTCGGCGGTGAACACCACCGTGATGGCCACCGAGAGCGGCTCGAAGGCGGTCGAGTCGGGGGCGCGCCAGTTCACCGAGGTGACCGCCGCCTTCGGCCAGATCGCCCGGCTGGTCACCACCACCACCGACGCGGCCCGGGAGATCGAGCTCTCCACCAAGCAGCAGACGAGCGCGGTCGAGCAGGTGAACGCGGCCATCGCCAGCGTGGCACAGGCCACGCGCGAGGCGGAGGCGAGCTCGGGACAGGCGCTCGAGACCGCCTCGCTGCTCGCCAACATGTCGACCGACCTCGCGCGGCTCGTCCAGAGCCGGAACGCGGCTTAGAGGGGAATGGCTCGCGATCGCTACAGGTACTTCCGGGTGGAGGCCCACGAGATCCTGGAGGGGCTCTCGCGCGGCCTCCTCGACCTCGAGCGTGCCCCGGCCGACAGGGCGCTGGTCGCCCGGCTGCTGCGGCTCGCGCACACGCTCAAGGGAGCGGCCCGAGTGGTCCAGCACGCCCGCATCGGCGACCTGGCCCACGCGGCCGAGGAGGCGCTGGCGGGCCACCGCGACGAGGGCTCCCCGCCGGTGGCCCGCGAGGAGATCGACCGGTTGCTGGCGCTGCTCGACCAGATCTCGGATGCGGTGAAGGGGCTCGAGGAGCCGGCTGCGCCGCCGGTGGCCCGGCCCGCCGCCCCCGCCCCGGGCGGGCCGGAGCCGGCCTTCGAGAGCGTCCGGGTGGACGTCCGCGAGCTCGACGTCCTGCTCGCGGCGGTCATGGAATCGGCCGTCCAGGTCGGCGCGCTCCGCCGGCAGCTCTCGGAGCTCGACCACGCGCGCGAGGTGGCGCGGGCGCTGCAGGACCAGCTCTCGGCGCCGCGCGCCGAGGCCGCCGGCTCGGCCGGGCTCTCCCGCCGGGCGACCCCGCTCCTGCAGGAGCTCCGGCGCGCCCTCGGGGACGCCCAGCGCAACCTCTCGACGCGCGCCGATCAGGCCGAGCGGGAGCTGGGCCAGCTTCGCACCTCGGCCGACCGCCTGCGGCTCCTGCCCTCGGGCGCGCTCTTCGCGCCGCTGGAGCGCGCGGTCCGCGACGCCGCGCGGAGCCTCGATCGGCAGGTGCGCTTCGAGGCGACCGGCGGCGAGGTCCGGGTGGAGGCCAACGTCCTCGCCGCGGTCCGCGACGCCCTGCTGCACGTGGTCCGCAACGCGGTGGCCCACGGGGTGGAGCCGGCCTCGGCCCGCCACGCGCGCGGCCTGCCCGCCGCCGGGCGGGTGCGGCTGGAGGTGGAGCGGCGCGGGGCGCGGGTGGCGTTCACCTGCCGCGACGACGGGCCGGGGCTCGACCTCGACCGGCTGCGGGCGGCCGCGGTGCGCAAGGGGCTGCTCCCCGCCGGCGCCGCGCTCGACCAGGCCGGCGTCGGCGAGCTGCTC
>JAJXVM010000359.1 GCA_021782135.1 Myxococcales bacterium
CCGCCCTGGGCGCCGCCGCCTGGGCGGCGGAGCGGGGGCTCGGGCGGCACCTCGCCGGGCACGGGCTCGGCCGGCAGCTCGCGCTGGCGCTCATCCCCATCGCCGCCGGCCTCGCGGCCTACCTCGCCGCGGCCCGGCTGCTCGGCGTGGCCGAGCTGGCGGAGCTGTCGCGGGTCTGGAAGCGGCGGGCCGCTCGACGCAGGGGATCCGCCGCCTGAGCGGCGCGCCCCTTCCCGGCCCCTTCTCCGGTCCTGGCGGCGCCCTCACCTTCTCCACGGACGAGCCGGGCCGGGAGGGCGCGATGGCTACCGACGGAAGCAGCCGGAGCGAGGATCGGGCGGAGGAGCTGCGCGCCGAGGCGCAGGAGCTGCAAGCTCGCCTCTCGGAGCGGCTCGACGGGCTGCGCGACCGGGCCGAGCGGGCCGACGAGGCCGTCCGCGCCTTCGCGCGGGAGCGGCCGATCCTGGCGATCGGCATCGCCGCCGGGCTGGGGTTCGTGCTCGGCCGGATCGCGGCGCGGATCTGAGGGAGGGCGAGCGATGGCGCGAGAGACCGAGGGCTACCCGGGGCAGCTCGACAACCTCGAGCCGGCCGAGATCCTGAAGGCGTTGCGGGCGCTGCGCGAGCAGCTCGCCGACGTGGCGGCGCAGGTCGAGGAGAAGCTGGAGCTGGAGCGGCGGATGCGGGAGAGCCCGCTGGCCGTGCTGGGGGTCGCGGCGGGCGCCGGCTTCCTCCTCGGGGGAGGGCTCTGGCCGGTCGTCCGGCCGTTCGCCAAGGCGCTGCTCCGGGGAGCGACCAGCCCCGCGAACCTCATGGCGATCGCGGCGGCGCTCGGCGCCATGAAGGCGACCCAGCCGCACGGCGAGGACCCTTCCGCCCCGCCGATGGTCCCGCACTAGGGGCAGGATTCCCTCCGAGAAGAGGCGCAAGATCACGGCGAAGAGACGGGGCCGACACGGCCTCGCCTTCTTCGCGCGGCAAGCTGCCGGGCAAATGCAGACGAACCCCGGGGGTGCTATGGCTGGCGAGGCGGGACGCCAGGTCGTGATCGAGTTGGAGGGGGACTTCGACGGCCGCTCGGCCGGAGAGGTGCGGGGGCGGCTGGCCGCGCTCCCTCGGAACGTCCCGGTGGTGCTCGACTTCAGCCGGGTGCGTCAGTTCGCCGATGCCGGAGTGGCGGTGCTGGCGCAGACGCTGGCGGAGCTCGACGCGTCGCAGGTGGTGCTGCGCGGACTTCGGCAGCACCAGCACCGGCTGCTCCGCTACCTCGGGATCGATCCCGAGGCGCTGGCCTCCCGGATGTCGGCCTCTCACGCGGGCGCGTGAGCCGAGGGACGCGGGCTAGACGGACTCCTCGACCGGCGGCGTGTCCTCCTGCTGCGCGGAGGCCGCCTCGGGCCCGAGCAGCTGCACCGCGATCGCGAGCGCCTTGCGGAGCTTCTCGCGCGCCGCCGCGTCCTGCTGGAGGCGCGACACGGCGCGGAGCAGCCGCTCCTGATTGCGCGCGCTCGCCGCCTCGAGGTCGGAGAGCTGCGCCGTGAGCGCGGCCACCTGCTCCTCCGACGTGGCGAGCCGCTGCTCGAGCTCCCGGGCAGCCGGGGTCGCGCCCTGGAGCTGCTCCAGCTCGCCGGCGAGCCGGGCCGCCTCCGCGTCGCTCGCGGTGGTCCGCTCCTCGGCCCGGGCCAGCCGCGACTCGAGCTCGCGCCGGGCCGCCTCGGAGGCCTCGAGCTCGCTCGCGAGCCGCGCCCGGTCGGCCTCGGAGGCCTCGAGCTCGCCCGAGAGCCGGGACGGCTCGTCCTCGGCCTCGCCTCCCGCGGCGGACGGCTCGGGCCACGCGAGCGACGGGGCGTCGGCGCTGGCCGCCGGCTCCGGCGCCGCGTCGAGCCCGCCGAACGCCGCGTCGAGCCGGGCGTCGTCGTCGCCGCCCGGCGACAGGTCGAGCCCGACCTCCACCTCGGCCTCCCGGGGCTCGGCGCCCGAGGAGAGCCGGTCGAAGGCGTCGTCGAGGAACTTGAGGTCGTCGTCCCCACCGGCGAGCGGGTTGGCCCCGGCGCCGCCGAGGGGGTGGCTGCCGGTGGCCTCCAGCTCCACGTCGGCGAGCGTGACCATCTCCTCGTCGGAGGGGTACGTCTGCTCGGCCCCGGGATCGATCCCGAGGATGGGCGCGAGCTTCGCGACGAGGGCCTGCGGGGGGAACGGCTTGATGAGGTACTCCTCGGCCCGGCCCTTCAGCTTCCGGTGCTGCTCGAAGGTGTCGAGGGTGGCCTCGGCGCTGATGAGCACCACCGGGATGTCCTTGAGGGCCCCGTCCTTCTTCAGCTTCTGGCAGATGGAGTAGCCGGAGACGCGCGGCAGCTCCACGCAGAGCACGATGGCGTCCGGTCGCTCGTCGCGGGCCAGCTCCAACCCCTCCCGGCCGTCGCCGGTGACCCGCACCTCGACGTGGCAGGCCTCGAGCGCCTTGTAGAGCTCGCGGGCGTGCGCGGTGTCGCTCTCCACGAGCAGGACTTTCTTGGACATGGGCCTCCCCGGCGAACAGTATCGCCCGACTCGCGCGGGTGTCAAAAGCTCGCGGGTGGCGTCGCGGAGGTCAGCGCCGGTCGTCCTGGGCGCCGGAAACGAGCTCGGTGAAGTCGCGCTCGTCGAGGTCCGTCACCGCCGAGTAGACGATGTCGTTCTGGCGCCAGACCGCCACCCGGTAGCCGCGGGCGCGGGCGATCCAGACGCCGTTCGGACCGAGCCGGCGCAGCTCCCCCGGCCCCATGAGCCGGCCGTCCGGGTCGTCGAGGATGAACACCCCGATCCGGCCGCGCGGGGCGTCGTAGCGGATGTAGGCCGCCGGCCAGTCGCGCAGGTGGGAGAGGCGTCCGCCGACGAGGCGCACCCCGGGGCGGTGAAAGCGGGGCGGGGCGGGGTTGAAGTCGAGCTTCCCGGCGAACCAGTCGCTCACCGAGCCAGGTCCGGTCGAGGCCGCGGTCACCTCGAGGGGGAGGTCGCGGGTGTGCCGCCGCACCGCCTCCTCGACGAAGGGGTCGACGCGGGGCGCGAGCGCGCGCTGCCGCGCGAGCCCCAGGCCGGCGGCGAGCACCAGCAGCAGCGCCGCCGCGGAGAGCGCCGCCGGCCGGCGCCACGGCGGCCGGC
>JAJXVM010000064.1 GCA_021782135.1 Myxococcales bacterium
TCCGATCTGCGCGCACCGCGGGCGAGGTCGAGGCCGTGGTGAAGCGCGGCGAGGCGGCGCTGGCCGTGGCCTGCGACGTCTCCCGGGAGGCCGAGGTGGCGCGGCTGCTCGCGGAGCACCAGGCCGCGCTCGGCCCCTGCGACGTGCTGGTCTGCTGCGCCGGGGTGCTGGAGCGCGACCCGGTGGAGCTGCTCTCGCCCACGCGCTGGCGGACGGTGCTGGAGGTGAACCTCACCGGCGCCTTCCTGTGCGCCCGCGCCGCCGTCCCGGAGATGAAGGCCCGGCGCCGCGGCCGGATCGTGAACGTGGCCTCCATCTCGGGGACGCTGGGAACGCCCGAGGCGACCGCCTACAACGCGTCGAAGTGGGGGCTCATCGGCTTCACCAAGTCGCTCGCCGAGGAGCTGCGGGATCACCGCGTCCAGGCGCTCTCGGTCTCGCCGGGGTCGGTGGACACCGAGATGCTGCGCAAGACCTCCTTCCGCCCGCGGATGTCGGCGGCGGAGGTGGCGAAGGTGATCGCCTGGTGCGCCCTGGAGGCGCCGGACGCGATGACCGGCGCCAACGTGGAGGTGTTCGGATGAGCCTGCCGGCGGGGTTGGTGGAGGCGCTCGCCGCGGCCGTCGGCCCGGAGCGGGTGGTGGTGGACCGCGAGCGGCTCGAGCCGTACGGCCGCGACGAGTCGGAGCTCGGCACCTTCCCCCCGGAGGTGCTGGTGCTGGCCGGGTCGGCCGAGCACGTCCAGCGCGTCTTCGAGCTGGCCGCGCGCGACCGGGTGCCGGTGGTCCCGGTGGGCGCCCGCTCGGGGAAGTCCGGCGGCACGCTCGCCCTGCGCGGCGGGATCGCCCTCTCGCTCGAGAAGATGGACCGCATCGTGGAGATCCGCCCGGAGGACCTCATCGCCCGGGCGCAGCCCGGGGTGGTGACCGGCCGCTTCCAGGCGGCGGTCGAGAAGCACGGGCTCTTCTACCCCCCCGATCCGAACTCGCTCGACCTCTGCAGCCTGGGCGGGAACGTGGCCGAGAACGCCGGAGGCCCGCGCGCCCTCAAGTACGGGGTCACCCGCGAGTACGTGCTCGGCCTGGAGGTGGTGCTGCCCACCGGCGAGCTGCTCCACACGGGGAAGCGCAGCATCAAGGGGGTGGCGGGCTACGACCTCACCGCGCTCTTCGTGGGCAGCGAGGGGACGCTCGGGGTGGTCACGGAGATCACGCTCAAGCTCCTGCCGCGGCCGCGCCACGTCGCCACCGCCCTGGTCTGCTTCCGATCGGTCGAGGACGCCTCGCGGGCGGTGGCCCGGGTGCTGGCGCGGGGGATCATCCCGCGCTGCCTGGAGCTCCTCGACGACGTGGCCCTCGCCGCCTGCGCTCGCACCTCGCCCTTCCGCTTCCCCCCGGACGCCGGCGCGGCCCTGCTGGTGGAGACGGACGGGAACGACGAGGAGCAGGTCTTCGCGGAGATCGCCCGGGTGGCGGAAGCGGTCGCGGGGGAGGCGGCCGGCGAGGTCATCGTGGCGCAGAACGAGGCGCAGCGGCGCGACATCTGGGAGACGCGCAAGTACCTCTCGGTCAACCTGAAGGCCCTGCACCCGCGGAAGCTCTCCGAGGACATCGCGGTGCCGCGCTCGCGGATCCCGGAGATGGTGGCGCTCACGCGCGAGATCGGGCGGCGCCACGGGTTCGAGGTGGCGACCTACGGCCACGCCGGCGACGGGAACCTGCACGCGAACGTGCTCTTCGACACCGACGACCAGCGGCCGCGGGTGGAGGTCGCGGTGGGGGAGATCCTCCGCGCGGCGGTGGATCTGGGCGGGACCATCACCGGCGAGCACGGGGTGGGGCTCGCCAAGCGGGACTTCCTGGTCTACGAGCAGGGGGCGGAGCAGGTCGCGCTCCAGCGCCGCCTCAAGGCGGTCTTCGATCCGCTCGGGATCCTGAACCCGGGGAAGATCTTCCCGGAGCCGGGGTAGGGCGGGCTCGAAAAAGGACCGCGCGCCGCCGGCGGGGCCGGGGCGCGCGGGGAGCTGCGCAGGCTCTTCGGACCGGGCGCTAGGCCTTGGCGGCCATGAGCTGCTTGCCGTAGGCGTAGCCGCGTTCGAAGGCCTTCATGTTGAGGTCGATGGTGGCCGGCGGGACGGAGTCCTTCACCGCCTCGCGGGCCGCCTGCTCGCTCACCAGGCCGGTGACGGCGGTGAAGAAGCCGACCATCACGATGTTGAGCACCATCTTCTTGCCGAGCTCCTCGGCGATGCGGGTCGCCGGGACGGCGTACACCTTCACGGTGGAGGGCAGGCCGGTGGGCTTCACCAGGTCCTCCTCGATGAGGAGGGTGCCGTCCGGCCGGAGCTCCGGCGAGAACTTGACGAAGGCGTCCTGCGACATCGCCACCATCAGGTGCGGGTTGTGGACGTACGGGTAGAGGATGGGGTTCGAGTCCACCACCACCTGCGCGCTGCAGGCCGAGCCGCGGGCCTCCGGGCCGAAGGCCTGGGTGAGGCACGAGTGCTTCTGGTCGAACAGCGCCGCCGCCTTGCCGATGATGATGCCGCCGAGGATGACGCCCTGGCCGCCGAGGCCGCCGATCTTGATCTCAGTAGGACCCATGGTGATCTCCTTTAGGCCTTCACCGGCAGGGAGTAGGGGACGTACTTCGCGCCCAGCGCCTTGGAGAGCTGCGACTCCATGGCCTCCTCGAGCGTGGGGCGCTCGATGTCGACGAACTTCCCGACCGGGATCTCGTCGCGGAAGTCGAGGCTCACCTCGCGGGTGTCGGCCCCGTTCATGACCACGCTCTTCTCCTGGTAGAACTTCATCTCGTCGAGCCCCTCGCCGAGCTTGTTCCGGCGCAGGTAGAGCGTCGGGCAGGGGGCGATGATCTCGATGAAGCGGAAGCCCTTCTTCTGGAGCGCCTCGCCCATGCTCTTCGCGATCTGGCGCACGTGGTAGGCGGTCCAGCGCGCGACGTAGACGCCGCCGCAGGAGGCCACCAGGTGGGGCAGGTTGAAGGACTGCTCGAAGGCGCCGTACGGCGTCGTCGAGGCGATGGCCGGCTGCGGGGTGGTGGGGGTCACCTGGCCGCCGGTCATGCCGTAGGTGAGGTTGTTCACGCAGACCACCAGCAGGTCGGCGTTGCGGCGGGCGGCGTGGATGAGGTGGTTGCCGCCGATGGCGGAGAGGTCGCCGTCGCCGGAGTAGACCACCACCTTCAGGTCGGGCCGGGCCAGCTTGAGCCCGGTCGCGAACGGGATGGCGCGCCCGTGGGTGGTGTGGAACGAGTCGAGCTTGAGGTAGCCCGCCACGCGGCCGGTGCAGCCGATGCCGCTCACCACCGCGACCTTCTCCAGGTCGTAGCCGGAGGCGTCGAGGGCGCGGGTGAAGCAGTTCACCGTGGTGCCGATGCCGCAGCCCGGGCACCAGATGCTCGGCATGCGCTCCTTGCGCAGGTACTTGTCGGCGGGATTCTCACGAACGGCAGCGCTCATCGAACGGCCTCCAGGATCGCGTTGAGGATGACCTCGGGCTTGTGGACGGTGCCGCCGACGTGCGGGACGCCGACCGTCTTGCAGCGGCCGCCGACGACGCGCTCGATCTCGAGCGACATCTGGCCCAGGTTGAGCTCGGGCACCACGAAGGCCTTCACCTTCGTCGACATCTCCAGGATCTGCTTCTCGGGGAAGGGCCAGGCGGTGATGAGCCGGAACGAGCCGACCTTCACGCCCTTCTCCTTGGCCGCCTGGATCGCCTTCTCGGCGACCCGGGAGGTGATGCCGTAGCTCACCACCACCACCTCGGCGCCGGCGAGGTCCTTCTCCTCCCACTTCACGATGCGGTCGGCGTTGAGGACGATCTTGTCGAAGAGGCGGCGCTGCATCTTCTCGTGCGCCGCGATGGTCATGTTGGGGTAGCCGCGCTCGTCGTGCGTGAGGCCGGTCACGTGGATCTGGTGGCCCTCGCCGGGCATGGTCATCTCGGGGACCAGGCTGCCCTCGGCGGGCTCGAAGAGCTTGAATTCGCCGGGCGCCTTCTTGGTCCAGCGCCGCGGGCTGACCGGGATCTCGCCGGCGGGCGGGATGACCACCTTCTCGGTCATGTGGCCGACCACCTCGTCGAGCATCACCAGCACCGGGACGCGGAACTCCTCGGCCAGGTTGAAGGCCTCGACGGTGAGGTCGAAGCACTCCTGCGGCGAGTTCGGGCAGAGGGCGATGAGGCGGTAGTCGCCGTGCGAGCCGAACCGGGCCTGCATCATGTCGCCCTGGGCGGGCTGGGTGGGGAGGCCGGTGGACGGGCCGGCGCGCTGCACGTTGATGTAGACGCAGGGGGTCTCGGTGATGGCGGCGTAGCCGATGTGCTCCATCATGAGCGAGAAGCCCGGACCGGAGGTGACGGTCATGGCCTTGGCGCCGCCCCAGGCGCCGCCGAGCAGCGCGATGGAGGCGCCGAGCTCGTCCTCGAACTGGAGGAAGCGGCCGCCGACCCGCGGGAAGCGGGCGGCGATGCGCTCCACCACCTCGGTGGAGGGGGTGATGGGGTAGCCGGCGGCGAAGCGGCACCCGGCGGCGATGGCGCCCTCGCTGCAGGCGTGGTCGCCGTCCAGGTAGTGGCTGCCGGTCAGGACTCCGCTGGAGTTTGCGTTGGACATGGGGGTGGGCTCCTCCTAGGCGGCCGAGCCGTCGAGCTTTTCGCGGTAGCCGTAGATGGCGAAGTCGGGGCAGTACAGGCCGCAGGTGTCGCAGCCGTTGCACTTCTCGGGCTGCGAGAGGAAGGGCGGGTGGTAGCCCTTGGCGTTGTAGTCCGCCTCGAGGTCGAGGCACTCCAGGGGACAGAACTCCACGCAGAAGCCGCAACCCTTGCAGTGCTCGCGGTTCACCGTCACGACGCCGCGGAACTTCTTCTCCTTCTTCGGCGCATCCTTGTTGGCCGCTGGCGCGGTCGCTGTCGTCATCGCATCTCCCTCGGCGCGCGGGCCGGGTCCGGGTTCACGAAGAGTCCCGCTCCTACACCCACGAACGGGGCCGATCAAGGCCCAGTCACCGAAAGTGTATTGGACCGATCGTGACCACGATCCGCGCGCCGCTCGCAGATTTGTCCTGGGGCAGAGCTCTTTCCCGATGAGCGGCGGCGCCGTCGCCAGGGCGGGGGGCGCCTCGGATTTTTCTCTCGGAGAAGGAGGTCCCCTGTCCCGGATCAATCTTGGTACAAATTTGATCTCGGTCGTCTGGCAATCTTGCGCGGCGCTCTTGATCGGACCGCTCGCAATCCCCCATCCCGCGGGGGCAATCGGGGCGCGAAGGGGCCGTATCAGCCCGGAACCACAGCGCTCGAAGGCGAGGCGCAAAAACTGCGTATCTCTTGACACTCAGAGGAAAACCCGAGATAACCGTGCCCCTCGAACTTCCTCTGCTTGACGGGGCTCGCCGGACCTCACGGTCGCAGAAGCCGACGACGGGCACCCTCCACGCGGTTTCGGCTCCGAACCCAGTAAGGAGTGTGAAGGGCGAATGTCCACACCAGCCACCCCCACCCGCAAGATCCAGAAGGTCGACAGCGTCACCATCCGCTTCGTCGGTGACTCCGGCGACGGCATGCAGCTCACCGGCACCGAGTTCACCAAGGCCTCGGCGCTCGCCGGAAACGACCTCGCCACCTTCCCCGACTACCCCGCCGAGATCCGCGCGCCGGCCGGTTCGCTCTTCGGCGTCTCGGGCTACCAGCTCAACTTCTCGTCGAAGGACATCCACACCCCGGGCGACCAGCCCGACGTCCTGGTGGCGATGAACCCGGCGGCGTTCAAGACCAACGTCGCCGACCTCAAGGTCGGCGGCATGTTGATCGTGAACACCGGCGCCTTCACCGGGCCGAACCTCGAGAAGGCGGGCTACAAGTCGAACCCGCTCGAGGACGAGGCGCTCCGGCAGAATTACCGGCTGTTCGCGGTGGACATCAGCCAGCTCACCGAGACGGCGCTCGAGGGCTCGGGCCTCTCCTCCAAGGAGATCGCCCGCTGCAAGAACTACTTCGCGCTCGGGCTGATGTTCTGGCTCTACAACCGCGACGCCGAGCACGAGATCGGCAACATCAACAAGAAGTTCGCCAAGAAGCCCGAGATCGCCGCCGCCAACGTGACGGTCTTCAAGGCCGGCTACGCCTACGGCGAGACCTCGGAGGTGTTCCTCTCCTCCTACGAGGTCCCCGCCGCGAAGCTCGCCCCCGGCGTCTACCGCAACGTGACCGGCAACTTCGCCACCGCCCTCGGCTTCGCCGCGGTGGCCCGGCAGACCGGCCGGCAGGTCTTCCTCGGCAGCTACCCCATCACCCCCGCCACCGAGATCCTCCACGAGCTGTCCGCCCTGAAGGACCACGGCGTCGTCACCTACCAGGCGGAGGACGAGATCGCCGGCATCGGCTCGGCCATCGGCGCCGCCTTCGGCGGGGCGCTCGCCTGCACCAGCACCTCCGGCCCGGGCCTCGCGCTCAAGGCCGAGATGATCGGCCTCGCCTGCATCACCGAGCTGCCGCTGGTCATCGTCAACGTGCAGCGCGGCGGCCCCTCCACCGGCATGCCCACCAAGACCGAGCAGGCCGACCTGCTGTTCGCGCTCTTCGGGCGCCACGGCGAGTGTCCGGTCCCGGTGATCGCCGCCCAGAGCCCGGCCGACTGCTTCTACGCGGCCATGGAGGCGATGAAGGTCGCGGTGAAGTGGATGACCCCGGTCATCCTGCTCACCGACGGCTACCTGGCCAACGGCTCCGAGCCGTTCCGCATCCCCGACCCGGCCTCGCTGCCGCAGGTCAAGGTGAGCTACCAGACCCAGGCGAACGGCGAGAAGGGCGAGTTCCTCCCGTACAAGCGCGACGCCAAGCTGGTGCGGCCCTGGGCCGTCCCCGGCGCTGCCGGCCTCGAGCACCGCGTCGGCGGCCTCGAGAAGGACTCGCTCACCGGCATGGTGTCCTACGACGGGAGCAACCACGAGAAGATGGTGCGCACCCGCGCCCAGAAGGTCGCCAACGTCGTCGAGGACGTGCCGGATCTCACCGTCTCCGGCCCGGCCAAGGGCAAGGTCCTCCTGCTCTCCTGGGGCGGCACCTACGGCTCGGTCCGCACCACCGCCGAGCTGCTCCAGGCCGAGGGCAAGAGCGTGGCGCACGCGCACCTCCGCTGGCTCAACCCGCTGCCGAAGAACCTCGGCGCGGTGCTGCGGAGCTACGAGAGGGTGGTCGTCCCGGAGGTGAACTCGGGCCAGCTCGCCTTCTACCTCCGCGCCAGCTTCCCGGGCGTCGATCCGGTCCAGTTCAACCGGATCAACGGCAAGCCCATCAAGACCTTCGAGCTGGCGGCCGCCGTCCGCGAGCTGCTCTAGGCCAGGAAAGGACCGAACGACATGGAAACCACGACCAACGGCCAGGCCAAGACCTCGCTGCCCACCCTCACCAAGAAGGACTTCGAGTCGGGCGTCGACCCGCGCTGGTGCCCCGGGTGCGGCGACTTCTCGATCATCAACCAGGTCCAGAAGCTCATGCCCAACGTGGGCGTGCCGCGGGAGAAGATCGTCTTCATCTCCGGCATCGGCTGCTCCAGCCGCTTCCCGTACTACATGAACAACTACGGGATGCACACGCTGCACGGCCGCGCCCCGAGCTTCGCCTCCGGCCTCAAGGTGTCGCGCCCGGACCTGATGGTGTGGGTGATCACCGGTGACGGCGACGCGCTCGCCATCGGCGGCAACCACTTCATCCACGCGATGCGGCGCAACATGGACCTCAAGCTGGTGATGTTCAACAACCGCATCTACGGCCTCACCAAGGGCCAGGTGTCGCCGACGTCGGAGCTGGGCAAGAAGACCAAGTCCACCCCGTACGGCTCGCCCGACTACCCGTTCAACCCGCCCGCGCTGGCGCTCGGGGCCGGCGCCACCTTCGTGGCCCGCGCCGTGGACGTCGAGGGCGCGCACATGGGTCAGATGCTCAAGAGCGCGGCCGAGCACAAGGGCAGCGCGTACGTCGAGGTCTACCAGAACTGCCCGGTCTTCAACGACGGCGCCTACACGTACATGACCGACAAGGCGGTTCGCGCCGACTCGATCCTGCGCATGGAGCAGGGCAAGCCGCTGCTCTTCGGCAAGGACAACAAGAAGGGCATCCGCCTCAACCCGCAGACGGTCCACCTCGAGGTGGTGACGCTCGGCGAGAACGGGATCACCGAGAAGGACATCCTGGTCCACGACGCCACCCACGCCGACCCGACCATCGCCTTCATGCTCGCCAACATCACCGGCAAGCCGGGCTTCCCCACGCCCATCGGCGTCTTCCGCAGCGTCCGCATGCCGACCTGCGACGAGCTGACCTGGGAGCAGATCGAGGACGTCAAGGCGAAGAAGGGCCCGGGCAGCCTGGAGAAGCTCCTCGCCAGCGGCGAGACCTGGACGGTGAAGTAGCTCCGGCGACCCGTCGCCGCGTCACCCGCGCGCCGCGATCCCGCTCCGGGGTCGCGGCGCTTCCGTTTCGCCTCGCGGGCGTCAGCCGCCGCAGGCGAGCGCCGCGGCCAGGCTCCGCTCACAGCGCGGGTTGCCCGGCGCCACCTCCAGGCAGCGGCGGCACTCCCGGGCCGCCTCGGCGCACCGGGAGAGGCGCACCAGCGAGATGCAGAGGCCGTGCAGCGCCTCGGGGGAGGTGGGGCGCAGCGCCGCCGCGCGCCCGTAGCTCTCGGCCGCTCCGGCCGCGTCGCCCGCGCTCCAGGCGAGGTAGCCGAGGTCGTGGTGCGCCTCGAACAGATCGGCGCGCGCCTCGAGCAGGTGCAGGTAGGCCCGGCGCGCCTCGGCGAAGGCCTCGGCCCGGCGGTCCGGGTCGCGCCGCCCCTCCTCGAGCAGCGCGCGCGCCAGGTTGAGGCGTGCGTCCAGGAAGTCGGGGTCGATGCGCAGGGCGTCCTGGAAGCGCTCCCGGGCCGCCGAGCGATCTCCTTCGGCGAGCAGCACCACGCCGAGGTTGTTGTGCCCCTCCGCGAAGTCGTGGTCGGCCTTCACCGCCGCCTCGAACCAGCGCCGGGCGGGGCCGAGCCGTCCGTGCCGCTGTTCGACGATGCCGGCGCCGTTCAGCGCCTCCGGGAACTCGTCGTTGAACTCGAGCGCATGGTGGAACGCGACCTCCGCGCGCTCCAGGTCGCCGGTCGCGAGGTAGTCGTAGCCCCGGCGGACCTCCTCCAGGGCGCGCTCGTGGAGCGCTCGGGGCGCGCAGCCGGCGAGGAGGGCGAGGGCGGCGAGCGCGGGCAGGGGAGGGCGCATGGCGCCCGGGAACTGCCACGGGCGTGCCACCCGCTCGCGGTTCCCCCACGCGCCGAAGCGGGCTTCCCGCGTGCGCGCCGCGGACCCGGCGGCCGCGGCGCGGCCTACTTCTCGGCCGAGGCCTGGAGCTTCCTCGACTCCCAGCGATCCACCTGGCCGTCGCCGTCGAGATCCACGCCGACCCGGTCGACCTCGCCGTCCACCCAATATTCCCAGTAGTCGATGCGTCCGTCGCCGTTCACGTCCCGCTCCTTGCGGACGAGCTTGCCCTTCTCGTAGTAGTTGAACGCGCGCGCCTTGCCGTCGAAGCCGAAGTCGTACTCCCGGCGGACGAGCTGCCCCTTCTCGAAATAGAGCGTCGCGTCCGGCTTGCCGTCGAAGTCGAGGTCGTAGGTGGCCTGGGCGAGCTGGCCGTCGTCGTCGTACAGCTCCCAGGCGTCCACCTTGCCGTCGTAGTCGAGGTCCTTCTCCTTGCGGACCACCCGCTCCTTGCCGTCCGGGCCGGTGCGGGTCCAGCGCCACACGTCGGCCT
Source organism: Myxococcales bacterium (assembly GCA_021782135.1). Lineage (GTDB taxonomy): Bacteria > Myxococcota > Myxococcia > Myxococcales > Anaeromyxobacteraceae > Anaeromyxobacter_B. Next base: position 9,810 of record JAJXVM010000064.1, read on the forward strand.
TGCCGTCGCGGTTGGTGTCGATGGCGGTGACGCGCTCGCCGTTCTTCTCGGTGGTGACGTTCTCGTGCACCTGGCCGGACCGCGGGGCGAGCGCGTCGCCCGAGGAGGCGGTCGCGCAGGCGAGCGAGCTGGCTGCGAGCAGGAGGAGGCAGGCGCGGGTGCCGGTCATGGTTCCTCGAGGGGGCTGCCGCATCTTACGCGGAGCCAGACCGATTCCTCAAGGATCCCGGCCCGCTTCGAGTTTGACACTACATCCATCGTCACATAGCTTGCTCGGAGGCATGGCGCGCAAGAAGATCTCCACCACCATCTACATCACGCCGGAGCAGGCGGAGCGCCTGAAGCTGCTCAACGAGCGGACCAAGGTGCCGGTGGCGGAGTACATCCGGCAGGGCATCGACCTGGTGCTCGCCCAGTACCGCGCGGCGCTGCCGGGACAGCTTACCCTTGATGACGTGGGCACGAAGAAGTAACCCTCCGCCATGGCCGACCGAAATCGCGCCGTGATCCTCGGCGCCGCCGGCTTCATCGGAAGCCACCTCACCGATCTCTTCCTCTCGCGGGGATGGGAGGTGGTGGGCGTCGACAGCCTGATCACCGGCCGGCTGAGCAACCTCGAGCACCTGCGGAGCGACCCGCGGTTCCAGTTCCTGCGCGCGGACATCTGCGAGCCGCTGGACGTGCCCGGCCGGATCGACGCCATCCTCGACTTCGCCTCGCCGGCGTCGCCGGTGGACTACCTGCAGCACCCCATGGAGACGCTGCGCGTCGGCTCCGTCGGGGTGGAGAACGCCCTCAAGCTGGCCAAGCGCGCCGGCGCCCGCTTCCTGCTCTCGTCCACGTCCGAGGTGTACGGGGATCCCACCGAGCACCCGCAGCGCGAGAGCTACTGGGGCAACGTCAACCCCATCGGCCCGCGCGCGGTCTACGACGAGGCGAAGCGCTACGCCGAGGCGGTCACCATGGCGTACCACCGGTACGAGAAGGTGGACACCCGCATCGCGCGGATCTTCAACACCTACGGCCCGCGCATGCGGCTCGACGACGGGCGGGTGGTGCCGGCCTTCGTGGCCCAGGCGCTCCGGGGAGAGCCCATCACCGTCTTCGGGGACGGCAAGCAGACCCGGAGCTTCTGCTACGTGGCCGACAACGTGGAGGCCATCTGGCGCCTGCTCCAGGCCGACTTCCACGAGCCGGTGAACGTCGGCACCCCGCACGAGATGACGGTGCTCGACTTCGCCGAGGCGGTGCAGCGGCTCGTGGGCTCGCGCTGCGAGGTGGTGCACCGGCCGCTGCCGGTGGACGACCCACGCATCCGGAAGCCCGACATCACCCGGGCCCGGGAGCTGCTGGGCTGGGAGCCGGTGGTCGACCTGGAAGAGGGGATGCGCCGGACCATCACCTGGTTCCGGGAGCACGTCTGAGGCGAAAGGGGAGCGCGTGTCGAAACGGATCGTGATCACCGGCGGAGCCGGCTTCATCGGCTCCAACGTGGCGGACCTCTTCGTCTCGGCCGGGTGGGAGGTCGCGGTGGTGGACGACCTCAGCTCGGGCAAGCGGGAGAACGTGCCGGCGGCGGCCCGGCTCTACCCGTGCGACGTCCGCAGCTCGGCCGCGGCCGAGGCGATCGTCGCCGAGAAGCCCGACGTGCTGGCCCACCTCGCCGCCCAGATCGACGTCCGCCGGTCGATGGCCGATCCCCGCTACGACGCCGACGTGAACCTGGGCGGGCTGCTCAACGTCATGCAGGCGGCGGTGAAGTCCGGCTCGGTGCGCCACGCGCTCTTCGCCTCGAGCGGCGGCGCCATGTACGGCGAGACCGAGCGCATCCCCACGCCCGAGGACGAGCCGCCGCACCCGGTCTCCCACTACGGGGCCGCGAAGACCGCGAGCGAGATCTACCTCGGGGTGTACCGGGCAGGGCACGGGATCACCTCGACCGCGCTCCGGTTCGGCAACGTCTACGGGCCGCGCCAGGACCCTCACGGCGAGGCCGGGGTGGTGGCCATCTTCGCCGGCCGGCTGCTCGAGGGCCGGCCCTGCACCATCTTCGGAGACGGCGCGCAGACCCGGGACTACGTCTTCGTGGGCGACGTGGCGCGCGCGAACCTGCTCGCCGCGGAGCGGTCCTTCGACGGTCCCCTCAACATCGGCACCGGCGTCGAGACCGACGTGAACCGGCTGCACGCCGTGCTGGCGGCGGCGGCGGGCCGGCGCGAGGCGCCCAGCTACGCTCCGGCGCGCCCCGGGGAGCAGCGGCGCTCCTGCATCGACCCCTCCGCGGCTCGCCGCGCGCTCGGCTGGCAGCCGGAGGTGGGGATCGAGGAGGGGCTGCGGCGCACCCTCGAATGGTTCCGCGGGCGCGCCGCCTCGTAGCGATGCGCCGCCCGGATCCCGGGTCGGTGTCGTCGCCGGACAGGTAGACCGGCTCGCGGCCCCGTCCGGCTACGGGTCGTCGTCGGGCGGCGGCTCGTCCGGCCCGTCGTCGGGCGCCGGCTCGGCGGCGGCCGCGGCCCGCGGCGCCGCGCCCAGGATCCGGTCCAGCTCCGCGCGGGCGGCCTGGGCTTCGGCCGGGCCGATGCGGCCCGACTCGAGCAGGATGCCGAGCACGTGGCGCGCCCGCCGCTTCAGCCAGCGCGAGGGGTGGTGGAGGTCGCAGCGGCGGGGCGCGGGCAGCATGGCGGCCATCACCGCCGCCTGCGCGGTGGAGAGGCCCGCCGCGGAGACGCCGAAGCGCGCCCGCGCGCCGGCCTCGGCGCCGAAGACGCCGTCGCCCCACTCGGCCACGTTGAGGTAGAGCGCGAGGATGCGCCGCTTCCGCAGCGCCCGCTCCATCTTCACGGCCTCGAGCGCCTCCCGCCCCTTGCGCCAGAGGCTCTTCTCGGTGCCGAACCAGAGGTTCTTGGCGAGTTGCTGGGTGATGGTGGAGGCGCCGCGGGCGAAGCGCCGCTCCTGCCAGTCCTGCTCGGCGGCGAGCTGGATGGCGTCCCAGTCGAACGGGCCGTGGCCGAAGAAGCGGGCGTCCTCCGAGGCGAGCACCGCCGAGACCAGCCGCGGCGAGATGCGCTCCAGCGGGACCCAGGTCATCCGCGGGTGGAAGGGGCGCCGCGCCCGCTGGGCCTCGCGGCGCCGCTGCTCCACGAGCGCGGTGGTGCGCGGTGGCTTCGACGCCAGGGGGCGCGGATCGGGCAGGGTGAACCAGACCGCGGCGGCGAGGGCCGCGGCGCAGGCCAGTCCCGAGAGGGCCAGGGCGACCGGGCTGCGGGGCAGGAGACTTGGTGCCACGCGGCGCACCTTACTACGCTTGCCTGGCGAGGGAGAGAGGGGGCGGGCTCGCGGGGGAGCGCGGCCTGCGCCGGGCGCAAGCTGCCGCGTCCCCCCGCTTCGCCTTGACGCGACCCGATCGCGCGCTTACATGGCGGGGCAGTCACACTGAGTCACATCCACATTCGGGGCCGCCGCGCCTCGACAGGAGAAGAGCGCATGGCCGACGTGAAGAAGTACCCGGAGCAGGACTTCTCGAAGGTGCGCGGGCTGACCGGGATCTCGGACAAGCAGGTCGAGGAGCACCTCAAGCTGTACGCCGGCTACGTGAAGCGCACCAACGCCCTCACCGAGAAGCTCTCCGGGATGTGCGCGGCCGGGCAGGCCTCGGGCGCCGACCCGGTCTTCGCGGAGCTGACCCGCCGGCTCGGGTTCGAGTACGACGGCATGATCCTGCACGAGGCCTACTTCAGGAACCTGACCGCGGGGGCGCAGGCGGAGCCGCCCGCCGGCAAGCTGCGCCAGGCCATCGAGGCGTCCTTCGGCAAGTACGAGACCTGGCTCGGCGACTTCCGCGCCATCGCCACCATGCCGGGCGTGGGCTGGGCCATCCTCTACCAGGACCCGAACACTGGCTGGCTCTCGAACCACTGGGTCACGCTCCACAACGACGGCCACCCGGCCGGCTTCAAGCCCATCCTGGTGATGGACGGCTGGGAGCACGCCTTCATGCGCGACTACCTCGCCACCGAGCGCGCCAAGTACGTGGACGCGTTCTTCAAGAACGTGAACTGGGAGGCCTGCCAGAACCGCCTGAAGTAGGCGTGGCCCGCGTCCTCCCGGGGCCCGGCCGAAGCGGCCGGGCCCCTCTGTTTCCGCCCGCCGCCGTGCCATGCTCCGGCCCGTGAAGCTCGCCCCCGCGCGCCGCGCCGCCCTCCGGCGAAGGCTCCTCGCCTGGTACGACGCCGGCCACCGCGACCTGCCCTGGCGTGGCCCGCAGGGCGCGGTGGATCCGTACCGGGTCTGGCTCTCGGAGGTGATGCTCCAGCAGACCCGGGTGGCCGCGGCGATCCCGTACTACCGGCGCTTCCTGACGCGCTTCCCCGACCTCCAGGCGCTGGCCGCGGCGGCGGAGGAGGAGGTGCTCGCCCACTGGGCCGGGCTCGGCTACTACGCGCGGGGACGGAACCTGCACGCGGCGGCGCGCGCCGCCCTGGCCCGCCACGGCGGGCTGCCCCGCACGGTGGCGGAGCTGCGGGCGCTCCCGGGCTTCGGGCCCTACACCGCCGGCGCGGTGGCGAGCATCGGCTTCGGCGTCGCGGCCGCCGCGGTCGACGGAAACGTGACCCGGGTGCTGCAGCGCCTCTGCTGCCTGCCGGGCGCCTCCGGCGACGCTTCGGTGCGCTCGGCGGTGGCGGCCCTCGCGGAAAAGCTCGTCCCGCGCGAGCGGCCGGGCGATCACAACCAGGCGCTGATGGAGCTCGGGGCGACCGTCTGCGCGCCCCGGTCGCCCGACTGTGCCCGCTGCCCGCTCGGCGGCCACTGCGCCGCGCGCGCCGCGGGCCG
>JAJXVM010000065.1 GCA_021782135.1 Myxococcales bacterium
GGCTCGCCCTCGCCGCCCCGGCCGCGCTGGGGGCGGCGGTGGTGCTGCTGGTCTCGCGCCACCTGGAGAAGTCGGTGGCCGGCGAGGTGACGGTCGGCGCGGCGCTGTCCTCCACCGGGCTCCCGGTGGCGCTCGCGGGCGGGGCTCCGGCGCGGGTCGCCCTGGCCTGCTGGGCGACCTGGGTGCTCGCCTTCGCGGCGGCGACCCTGGCGGTGCAGGTGATCCTGGTGCGGGCCCGCAGCAAGGGGGCGCGCGATCCGGGCCCGGTCCACGCCCTGGCGGCCGCGGCGCTCGCGGGCGCGGCGTTCCTCGCCGCCGCCGCGCGGCTCCTGCCCTGGACCGTGCCCCTGGCGCTCGCCCCGACCGCCCTCGCGTCGGTGGCCGTGTGCCTGGCGCGCGTCCCCCCCAAGCGGCTGCGCGAGCTCGGCTGGGCCATGATCGGCTCGACCAGCCTCACGATGGCGCTGTTGCTCGCCGGGCTGCGCTGAAAAACGGAGCGCGGCGGCGACCGCTTCAGGCGCCCGGCGAGGCCGCGCCTTCCCGGACCGCGCCGTCCCGCCCCGAGACCTCCAGCCGCGGCGCCTCCGGCCGGCGCAGCGGGAGCATCACGGTGAACGTGGAGCCGCCGCCCGGCGCGCTCTCGATCGAGATGCTGGCGTCGAGCGCCTCCAGGATCTCCCGCACGATCCAGAGCCCCAGCCCGAGCCCGCCGTAGTGGTGTCCGGCCACCGCCCGCTCGAACCGACCGAAGATCCGCTGCTGATCCTCCGGCGCGATGCCGATCCCGTGATCGCGCACCGTCAACCGCGCCAGGGCCCCCTCCGCCCGGATCCGCACCTCCACCGGCTTCCCCGCGCCGTACTTGACGGCGTTCGAAAGCAGGTTGGTGACGACCTGGTCGAGCCGGAGGCGGTCGCAGCGCCCCAGGAGGTCTCCTTCCATGGAGAAGTGGATCGGGACGTCGCCGCGCGTCTCCTCGAGCAGGCGCGACACCGCCTCGCCCACCACCGCCGCGAGGTCCACCTCCTCGATCTGGAGGCTGAGCTTCCCGGCGGTGATGCGCGAGATGTCGAGCAGCTTCTCGATGAGGCGCGCCAGCCGCTCGGTCTGGCGCTCGGCGCTCTTCATGCGGCTGAGCAGGGCGGCGCGGTCGAAGGCCCCGCGCGCCACCCCGCGCGCCACGCTCTGCACGTTGAGCCGGAGCGCCGAGAGCGGCGTGCGCAGCTCGTGCGAGGCCACGGAGAGGAACTCCTCCCGCACCCGCACCGCCTCCTGGGCCTCGCGGTACAGGCGGGCGTTGTCGAGCGACATGGCCACCCGCCCGGCGAGATCCTCGGCGGCGGCGAGCTCCGGCGCGCCGTAGCGCCGGCGCGGCTGGTAGGAGAGCAGCAACATCGCGCCCGAGACGCGGCCGCGCGCCGCGAGCCGGACGAGCAGCGCCGACTCGATGCGCAGCCCACCGTCCGGCCCGAGGCGCGCCTGCGCGTGGGACAGCGCCGGCTCGCCGGTCTCGATGACGTGCCGCAGCCGGGCGAGCGGGTGGGTGCCGAAGAGCCCCTGCAGCTGGGCCGCGGTCTGCTCCTCGATCCCCTGCCAGCGCCCCTCGACGCCGTTGCCGAGCCAGAAGCCGACCCGGTCTCCGAGCGCCGGGATGATCACGCGCCCGAGCCCCTCCAGCAGGGCGTCCCCGTCGAGCGAGCTGCCGACCAGGATGGAGATGCCGTCGAGCAGCTCGAGCCGCTGCTGCGCGGCGGCGGCGTGGGACGCCTCCCGCTCGGCCACGCGCCGCGACCGCTCCTCGCGCTCCCGCTGCCGCAGCGCGGTGAGGGCCAGCGCCGCCGCCCGGCAGATGGCCTCGGCGACGGCGATGCCGGCCGCCGGGCAGGAGGAGCCCGCCTCGAGCCACCGCAGGGTGAGCTTCCCGAGCTGCAGCCCGGGCAGCCCGACGGGGAGCGCCCGCTCCGTCCCGCCCGCCCCCGCCCGTCCCGGCGCGCCGTGCGCGGCCGCGACCCCGCCGCGGCCGTCCAGGAGCTCCACCCGCCCTTCGTCGGCGATCGCCGGGACGGTCCAGGCGAAGAGACTCGAGGCGATCGCCTCCTCGGTGCCACACTCGGACAGGGCCAGGACGCCCTCGGACACGTACGCCGCCGCGTCGGCCGCATCGCGGACCGGCAACAGCGCCGGCGGCAACAGCCGGCATGGCAAGGTCTTCGGATCCGACAAGAGCGCCCCCGCGCGGGCAACATCTTCAGCCGCGTTTGGAAACCCGGTCAATCCCCTGTCGGGAGGGGAGCACCCAAATCCGCGAAAACCAAGCCGCATTCTGGCTCCCTGGGCGGCAGGTTGGTAGATTGGCGCCGCGTGCGCGTGCTCATCTCGAACGACGACGGGGTCCACGCCGAGGGGCTGGCGGCCCTGGCCGAGGCCTTCGAGGGCGACGAGGTCTGGGTCGTCGCGCCGGATCGCGAGCAGTCGGCCCAGAGCCACGCCATCTCGCTCCACCGGCCGCTGCGGATCACCGAGGTGGGGCCGCGCTGGTTCGCCGTGGACGGAACGCCCACCGACGCGGTCTACATGGGGATGAACCACCTCATGGCCCAGGCCCGCCCGGACGTGGTCGTCTCGGGCATCAACCACGGCCCGAACCTGGGCAACGACGTGCTCTACTCGGGCACGGTGGCCGCGGCCATGGAGGGTGCCCTCCTCGGCTGCCACGCCGTGGCGGTGTCGCTCGCCAGCCCGCCTCCGCACGCCTTCGAGCACGCGGCCCGCTTCGCGGTCGCGCTGGCGCGGCGCGTCGTCCAGAGCCGGCCGCCGGCCCCGATGCTCCTCAACGTGAACGTGCCGCCCGGCCCGGTGAGGGGCTACCGGTTCGCGCGCCTCGGCCGGCGCAACTACGGGAACGCGGTGGTCGAGAGCGTCGATCCGCGCGGGCGCAAGTACTACTGGATCGGCGGCGACGCCGCGCCGCACCAGGACCTGCCCGGCTCGGACTGCAACTGCGTGCTCGACGACGGGCTGGTCTCGGTGACCCCCATCCACCTCGACGTCACCCACGACGCGCTCCTGTCGGAGCTGCGCAACTGGACGCTCGAGGGCTATCGCAAGGAACCGCTGCCGTGACGCGCCGCGCCCTGCTGGCCGCGGGGGTCCTCGCCCTCGGCGGCTGCGGGCTGCACCGGAGCGCGCAGCCGCCTCCCCCGGCCCCCGCGGTCCACCCCGAGCCGGACCTGGCGGGCGTGCTCCACGAGGTGAGGCGCGGAGAGACGCTCTACCGGATCGCGCGCACCTACGGGATCCCCATCTCCGAGCTGATGGAGGCGAACGGGCTCACCGATCCGCGCCGGCTCGAGCCGGGCACCCAGATCTTCGTGCCGGGGGCCTCCCGCAAGCTGGACGTCCCGCCGGCGCCCTCCGGGCCGGGCGCGGAGCCGGAGGGGGAGCCCGAGGAGGCCACGGCCTCCGGCCGATCGCTCCGCTGGCCGCTGCGCGGCCTGCTCTACAGCCGCTACGGCCAGCGGCACGGGCACCGGCACGACGGCATCGACATCGCCGCGCCCGAGGGCACCGTGATCGGCGCCGCCGCCGCCGGCAAGGTGGTCTACGCCGGCGAGCAGTCGGGCTACGGCTCGATCGTGATCCTCAAGCACGCGAACGGCCTCGTCACGCTCTACGCCCACGCCAGCGCCCTCCTCGTGAAGGAGGGGCAGCAGGTGGAGGGCGGCGCCCCCATCGCCCGGGTCGGCCAGTCGGGTCGGACCACCGGGCCGCACCTGCACTTCGAGGTGCGCGAAGGCGCGCGGCCGCGGAACCCGATGCTCTATCTGCCGTGATCGACGCTGCGTCCGTTGAGCCGCAGGACGCCCCATGCGAGAAAGGTCCCAGAGAGACCGCCAAGGTCTTTCGGACCGCCTCGGCCGATACCCCCCCCATCGGCCAGGCGGTCTTTTTTTTGCCCCGCGCCCACGGCCTTTCGCGCCGCCTCCGCTAAGATGGCCGCCGCATGGACGCCATCCGAAGCCGCATCCGCGACGTTCCCGACTTCCCGAAGAAGGGGATCGTCTTCAAGGACATCACCCCGGTGCTGCAGGATCCGGCCACCTTCCGGCTGGCCGTGGACGCCCTCGCCGACCGCTGGCGCGGCGAGCGCATCGCGAAGGTGGTCGGGATCGAGTCGCGCGGGTTCCTGTTCGCGGCGCCGCTCGCCTACGCGCTCGGCGCCGGCCTGACCATCGTCCGCAAGCCGGGCAAGCTCCCCTGGGAGCGCATCCGCGAGGTGTACGACCTCGAGTACGGCCAGGACGCGCTCGAGCTGCACATCGACGCGGTCGGGGTCGGCGACCGCGTGGTGGTGGTGGACGACCTCCTCGCCACCGGCGGCACCGCCGAGGCGGTCGGGCGGCTGGTGGCGCGCCAGGGCGCGGACCTCCGCGGCTACTCCTTCGTCGTCGAGCTCGGTTTCCTGAACGGCGCGCGCCGCCTCGGGCCGGAGAAGGTCCACGCCCTCGTGAAGTACTGAGCCGGCGCGGAAGCGCTCGACGCGCTCGCCGCCACGCGTTAGGAACGGCCGCGTGCACGTCGAGACCTCCTTCGCCCCCGCCGACGTGCTGGCCGCGCACGACGAGACGCCGGCGCTCCGGGCGGTGGCGCTGCGGCTGCCGCCCGCGCTGGCGGCGGCGCACCGGCTCCCCGGACAGGCGGTGAAGCTGCGGACGCCCGCCGGGGAGAGCTTCTTCGCGCTCTCCACCGCCCCGCGCGACGACGGACGGGTGGAGCTGCTGGTGAAGCGGGGCGGACGCGTGGCCGACGACGCGGTGGCGCGGGCGGTCCCCGGCGCCCGGCTCGAGGTGAGCCCGCCGCTCGGCAAGGGCTTCGCGGTGGAGGAGGCCCGCGGCAAGGACGTGCTGCTGTTCGCCGCCGGGTCGGGCATCGCTCCCATCCGGGCCCTGGTGCAGCACCTGCTCGCGCGCCGCGGCGAGGTGAACCGGGTGACCCTGTTCTACGGGCAACGGCACGGGTCGGAGTTCGCCTACGCCGCCGAGCACCTCGGGTGGGAGCGCGGCGGCGTGCGGGTGGTGCTCTGCCCCTCGCGCGAGGACGACGCCTGGCGCGGCGTGCGGGGCCGGGTGCAGGAGGTGGCGCGCTCGCTCGCGTTCGGCGGCAGCGCGCCGGGCGAGACGGTGGCGTTCGTCTCCGGCATGACCTCCATGGTCGAGGACGTGCGCGCCACCCTGGCGCGCGCGGGCGTGCCGCCGGACCGGGTCCACCTCAACTTCTGACCCGCCGCGCCGCCCTTCCGCTACACTCGCGGGCATGGCGACGGCCACCACCGCCCGCGCGGCGCTCTTCGTGCTGGTCGTGCTGTCGCTCGGGCTGCTGGGGGTGCTCCTCGGCCCCTTCGCGAGCGCCTTCTTCATCGCGGCGGTGCTGGCCGGCGCGGTCCACCCCTGGATGGAGGGCCTGAGCCGGCGCCTCGGAGGGCGCAGGCGGGTGGCGGCGGCGGTGCTGCTGGTCGGCCTCTTCGTGGTGGTGCTGGTGCCGCTCGCCTGGCTCGGCTCGGTCCTGGTCCGGCAGCTGATCGGCGCCGTGAACTGGGTGCGCGAGGCCCTCCAGCGGGTGGGGCTGCCGGGGCTGGTCTACTACCTGCCGGGCTGGGCCCGGCCGCTGGCGGAGAGCGCGATCGCCGGCCTGCCGCACGGGCTCGAGGAGCTGCAGTCCTTCGCCGCCAGGGAGGGCGGCCGCGCCGCCGCGGCGGTGGGCGGGATCCTGGGGTTCGCCGGGAGCTTCCTCTTCCAGACGGCGATGTTCCTCATCGCCTTCTTCTTCTTCCTGGTGGACGGCCCGCGGCTGGTGGCCTGGGGCAACGCGGTGCTGCCGCTCAACCGCGGACAGCTCTACGAGCTGCTCGGCGACTTCCGCCAGGTCACGGTCTCGGTGCTCCTCTCCACCCTCGCCACCGCTGGCGTCCAGACCGTGCTGGCGCTGGTGGGCTACCTCGTCGCCGGCGTGCCCAACGCCGTCTTCTTCGCCTTCGTCACCTTCGTGCTCGGCCTCGTGCCGGCCGTCGGGGCGAGCGTGGTGGTGGTGGCGCTGGGGGTGCTCCAGTACGTCACCGGCCACACCCTGGCCGGGATCGGGCTCGTGCTCTACGGGCTGCTGGTGGTGGGGATGATGGACAACGTGGTGAAGCCGCTCCTCATGCGCGGGCGGCTCGCCATCCACGGGGCCGTGATCTTCTTCTCGCTCCTCGGCGGGCTGGCGGCCTTCGGGCCGGTGGGGCTCGCGGCGGGGCCGCTCGTCGTGGCCTTCTTCATCGCCGCGGTGCGCATGTACGGCCGCGACTTCGGCCGGAACTAGCGCGCCGGCTTGAAGGCCCGGAAGGCGAGCAGCGTCTCGGTCTCCCGGATCCCGGGGACGCGCTGCAGCCTGTCGGGGATGATCTCGCCGAACTCCTCGACGGAGGGGGCGTAGAGCTTCACGAGCAGGTCGAAGGGGCCGGTGATCGAGTGGACCTCGGAGACCCCGTCGATCTCCATCACCTTGTTCGCGACCTCCTCGATCCGCCCCAGCTCACAGCGCACCAGCACGAAGGCTGCCTTCATCGGACCTCTCCTCCCGGGCCGCGGAGGCGGCCTCGGGCCACAAGGTAACCCGGCGAGCGGTCGCCGTCCCGCCCCTTGCGCCCCGCGTCGGCCCTGCCCAGCTTACCGGGCGGGACAGGGCAAGGGAGGGGCCGGAGGGCGGGCGCCGAGAGGTGCTCGCCCTCTCGTCTTCCCTAGAGCCAGCCGAGCGGGTAGCGGCCCGCCTCCAGCGTGGCGCGCACGATCGTCTCCCGGAGGGCGACCAGGTCGAGCGGTTCCTCGTCGTGCAGCTTCCCGAGCACCGCCAGCTGCTCGCGGGCCGCCGCGGGCTGGGTCACGGAGCAGCGGATCGCCCGCCGCGCGCGCTCCCAGGCCCGGTCGTGGGCCTCGAGCGCGTGGAGCTTCACGCAGGCCTCGGCGACCGGATCGAGCTTGCCCTCCCCGGCCGCCTGGAGGGCGCGGGCCACCGCGCTGTCCGCCGCGTAGGTCTCCATCGCGATGTCCGCGAGGGCCGCGAGGACCTCCTGGTGCTCCGAGAGGTCCGGCCCGAAGGCCTCCACCGCGACCCGGGTGACGTGGACCATGAGGTGCTTGTCCAGCTCCGCCAGCCGCCGCTCCCGCGCCAGCGGGCCCTCGCCGGACCGCGGCAGCTCGCCCCGGGCGAGCGCGGCCTCCATCGCCTGCGCCCGGGCGAACAGCGGGAACTCGCCCCGCGCGGCCCGCTTCAGCATGGTGCCCGGGATGAGCAGCCGGTTGATCTCGTTCGTGCCCTCGAAGATCCGGTTCACGCGGTTGTCGCGGTAGATCCGCTCCACCGCGTACTCCTCGACGAAGCCGTAGCCGCCGTGGATCTGCACCGCCTCGTCGGCGGCGTAGGAGAGGGCCTCGGTCCCCCAGACCTTCAGGATGGAGGCCTCGATGGCGTACTCCTCCACCGCGGCGATGAGGTCCCGGTCGAACGCGGGGGTGTCGCGGGCGGCCGGCGAGGCGGCCACCCGGGCGTCCACCAGGCCCGTGGTGCGGTAGCTCATCGCCTCGCCGGCGTAGACCAGCACCACCATGCGGGCGAGCTTCTCCCGGATGAGCCCGAACTCGGAGATGCTGCGCCCGAACGCCTTGCGGTCCCGGGCGTAGCCGGCGGCGAGCGCGACGAGGTTTCGCGCCCCGGCCACCGAGCCCACCCCGAGCTTGAGCCGCCCGATGTCGAGGATGTTGAAGGCGATCCGGTGGCCCTTGCCCACCTCGCCGAGGAGGTTCCCGGCCGGGATGGCGGCGTCCTCGAACACCAGCGGGCAGGTGGAGCTGCCCCGGATCCCCATCTTGTGCTCCTCGGGGCCGACCGTGAACCCCGGCGTCCCCTTCTCCACGATGAACGCGCTGAACTTCTCGCCGTCCACCTTGGCGAAGACGATGAACACGTCGGCGAAGGCGGCGTTGGTGATCCACTGCTTGGCGCCGTTCAGGATCCAGCGCTTCCCGTCCGGTGAGAGGACGGCGCGGGTGCGGGCGCCGAGCGCGTCGGAGGCGCTGGACGGCTCCGAGAGGGCGTAGGCCGCGACGAGCTCGCCGGTGGCCAGCTTCGGCAGGTAGCGCCGCTTCTGCTCCTCGGTGCCGAAGTAGACGATGGGCAGCGTGCCGATGCCGACCTGCGCGCCGAAGGTCACCGACCAGGAGCCGTTGCGCGACATCGCCTCGGTCACGAGCATGCTGGTGGTGAGGTCCTGCGAGAGCCCGCCGTAGGCCTCGGGGACGTCGAGCGAGAGGAGCCCGAGGGCGCCCGCCTCCCGCAGCAGCCCCCTGAGCAGCTCGTAGTCCTTGCGCTCGATCCGGTCGGCGTTGGCGACCACCCGCTCGCGCGAGAAGCGGTCCGCCACCCGGTAGAACTCCCGCTGCTGCTCGTTGAGGTCGTCCGGGGTTCGGATCCGTTCGGAGCCGACCGGCACCAGCAGGAAGCCGCCCCCGGGGGGCAGCGGGAGGGAGGTCGCGAGCTCGGGGCGGGTCGCCATGCGTGCTCCTTCTCGACCGATTCCTCGGTCAATGAAGAAGATGGCCGCCGTGACGTATCGCGTCAACCCGACCTGCCGGGGACGAACGGCCAGGCCGCACCGCGAAACGCTCTCCGGCACGTCGCTCGAGAACGACGGCCAGACGTCAGGGCCAGGTGGGCTCGGGCTGGTGCCAGTCGGCGGTGACCTCGAGCCACATCGCCAGCCCGGCGTAGCGGCCGAAGGGCGCGTACCAGCGGCGGATGGCCCGGTCGGTCGGCGGGCGCTTCCTTCCGCGCAGCCTCGCCAGCTTCGCCCGCGTCCAGGAGTCGAGCGCGAGGTGGTCGTGGCGCCCGAGCAGCCGGAGCAGGTGCTCGGTGGCGTACGGGCCGAACCCGGCGAGCGCGCGGATCTCGGCGCCGAGCGCGGGGGTGTCGAGCGGCGAGTCGCGCCAGGCCTCGAGGTCGAGCGCGCCGCTCGCCACCCGGCGCGCCAGCGCGGCCAGGAAGGGAGCGCGGTAGCCGGCGCGGACGACCTCCCGGTAGAAGCGCTCGGGCCGGGACGCCATGGCTTCGGGAGTCGGAAAGGCGCGGTCGCTCCGCGGCGCCGGCTCGCCCAGCGCGGAGACCAGCTTCGCGACCATGGCGCGGGTGAGCGCCCAGGAGCAGTTGGTGGTGCAGAGGGTCTTGACCGCGTCCTCGAAGACGGTCGGCGAGCGGAGCAGCCGGCCCGCGCCGCGCTCGGCGGCCCAGCGGAGATCGGGCAGCGGGTCGCGGAGGAGGAGAGCGGGGGCCTCCTCTTTCCCTCCCCGCCGAAGGGGGGGAGGGTCGGGGAGGGGCGGCGCGAGGCTCCGCACCCGCGCGTAGAACGGCTCGAGGTCCTCGTCGAGGCCGAGCGCCGCCGCGAGCTGCCGGCGCGCCTCGGCCGACTCGTCGGCGGAGAGCCGGCCTTCGGCGGTGAGGCGCACCGCGAGCCCGCCGCCCGGCCCGCCGCGCTCCGCCACCTCGGCGTGCACCGCGCGCCCGGGCCTCAGCAGCAGCGGGCGCGCGAGGACCCGGCGCTCGGGGTCCCAGCTCCAGGGCGCCAGGTCGTAGAACCCGTGGGATCGGACCGTGAGGTCGAGGTCGAAGGGGACGGGGGTCTTCATGTCTCACGGGGACTGCGTCCATCTCACGGGGCTGCGTCCCCGCCCCGCCGGCAGAGCCGTCGGGGCCCCTCCCCCTGCCTGCCGGAGCCGGTCAAGCCGTGGCTTCGGTGGCCCCGTGGCACTTCTTGTACTTCTTGCCGCTGCCGCAGGGGCAGGGGTCGTTTCGGCCCACCTTGGGCTGGGTGCGGACCACCGTCTCCTGCTTCGCGGGGGCGGCCTCGCCGTCGGCGCCGGTCTCGGCGCCGTGGCTCTCGATCACCCGCTGCTTGCGCCCGAGGGCGAGCCGCTTGCGCTCGATCTCCTCGGCGGTCTCCTGCCGCACCACCTGGAGGCGCAGGATGTTCCCGACGACCGCGCTCTTCACGCGCCAGGTCATCTGGACGAACATCTCGTAGCCTTCCTTCTTGTACTCCTGCTTCGGATCCTTCTGGCCGTAGCCGCGCAGGCCGATGCCCTGGCGCAGGTGATCCATCGCCAGCAGGTGGTCCTTCCAGAGCTGGTCGATCGACTGCAGGTAGACGTACTGCTCCCAGCGGCGGAGCACCGGGACGCCCTCGGCGTCCACGCCCATCTCCTGCTCCTTGGCCTTCCACACCTTCTCGACGACGTTGAAGACCTGCTCCTCGATGGCGGCCCGGGCGTCGCGCCCCCCCGGCAGGCCGCTGAACTGGATGTCCACCCCGAACTGGTCGCGCACCAGCGTGCGCAGCGCCTCGAGGTCCCAGTTGGCGGGGTTCTGCCGCTCGGGGCAGGCGTTGGCCACCATGTCGATGACCAGGTCCTCGACCAGGTCGAGGAAGTGCTCGCGGGCGTCGTCCCAGACGTAGACCTTCTCGCGCCGGGTCTTCACGCGCGTCTTCGGATCCTCGTCGAACTCCACCACCGGGAGGCCGGCCCCGAAGCCGAGGACCATGCGGCGCAGCCGGTACACCGACTTGCGCTGCTGGTTCATCACGTCGTCGTACTCGAGCAGGTTCTTGCGGATGTCGAAGTTGTGGGCCTCGACCTTTCGCTGGGCGTTCTCGATGGCCTTCGAGAGCCAGCGGTGCTCGATCTGCTCGCCCTCCTTCATCCCCAGGCGCTCCATCATCCCGGAGATGCGCTCGGACCCGAAGATCCGCATCAGGTCGTCTTCGAGCGAGAGGTAGAAGATCGAGGAGCCGGGGTCGCCCTGGCGGCCGGCGCGGCCGCGCAGCTGGTTGTCGATGCGGCGCGACTCGTGGCGCTCGGTGCCGAGGATGTGCAGGCCGCCGAGCCCCACCACCTCCTCGTGCTCCTTCGAGGTCTGCTCCTCGAGGCGCTCCACCGCGGCCTCGAGCCGCTTCTGCCACTCGACGCGGCGGCCCTCGAACTCCTCGACCGGCTCGCCGTCCATCGGCTCGTCCGGCTCCGGCCCCACCTCGTGCTTGGCCATCATGTCCGGGTTGCCGCCGAGCACGATGTCGGTGCCGCGGCCGGCCATGTTGGTGGAGATGGTGACCGAGCCCTTGCGGCCGGCCTGCGCCACGATGTCGGCCTCCCGGCCGTGGTTCTTGGCGTTGAGGACGTTGTGCGGCACGCCGCGGCGCTTGAGCAGCGAGGAGACCACCTCGCTCTTCGCGACCGAGACCGTGCCCACCAGCACCGGCTGCCCCTTCTGGTGGCGCTCCGAGATCTCGTCGCAGAGCGCGTGGAACTTCTCGCGCTCGGTCTTGTAGACGACGTCCTCGGCGTCCTTGCGGACGTTCTTGCGGTTGGTCGGGATGACCACCACGTCGAGGTTGTAGATCTTCGCGAACTCCTCCGCCTCGGTGTCGGCCGTGCCGGTCATGCCGGACAGCTTCGAGTACATGCGGAAGTAGTTCTGGAACGAGATGGTGGCGAGGGTCTGGTTCTCGTTCTCGATCTTGACCCCCTCCTTCGCCTCGACCGCCTGGTGGAGGCCGTCGGACCAGCGCCGGCCGGGCATGAGGCGGCCGGTGAACTCGTCGACGATGACCACCTCGCCGCTCTTGACGACGTAGTCCACCTCGTTCCGGTACAGGTGGTGGGCCCGGAGGGCCTGCTCGACGTGGTGGAGGGTCTCGATCTCGTCGGGATCGTAGAGGTTCCCGACGTTGAGCTTCTTCTCCATCTTCTCGACGCCGGCGTCGGTCATCACCACCGTGCGCGTCTTCTCGTCCACGGTGAAGTCCACGTCGCGGATCATCGAGGGGATGACCTGGTTCACCGTGTAGTACTTGTCGGTGCTCTCGTCGGAGGGGCCGCTGATGATGAGCGGCGTCCGGGCCTCGTCGATGAGGATCGAGTCCACCTCGTCCACGATGGCGTAGTGGAGCTCCCGCTGCACGTAGTCCTGCAGCCGGAACTTCATGTTGTCGCGCAGGTAGTCGAAGCCGAACTCGTTGTTCTGGCCGTAGGTGATGTCCCGGCCGTAGTTCTCCTGCCGCTCCTCGTCGGACAGGCCGTGGAGCACCACGCCGGTGGTGAGGCCGAGGAAGCGGTGCAGCCGGCCCATCCACTCGGCGTCGCGGCGCGCCAGGTAGTCGTTCACCGTGACCACGTGCACCCCGCGGCCGGCGAGCGCGTTGAGCGCGCAGGGGAGCGTGGCGACGAGGGTCTTGCCCTCGCCGGTCTTCATCTCGGCGATCTTGCCGGAGTGGAGCACCATGCCGCCGATGAGCTGGACGTCGAAGTGGCGCATCCCGAGCGCCCGCACGCTCGCCTCGCGGACCGCGGCGAAGACCTCGGGGAGCAGCTCGTCGAGGGACCGGCCCTTCTCCTGGACCTGCTGCTTCCACTCCGCCGTGAGCCGCGGGAAGTCCTCGTCCTTGAGCGCCTTCATGCGCGGCTCGAGCTCGTTCACCCGGGCCACGAGCGGCCGGAGCTTCTTGAGCTCGCGCTCGTTCTTCGTGCCGAGGATCTTCTTCAGGGCATAGTCGAACATCGATTCCTCTGTGCTCCCAGAAAGCAAAAGCGCCTGCGGCCACGCCAGTGGTCGCGCGGCGGCAAGCGCTGCGAAACTACCTGCTTAGGTAACACCGCGCCAGCCGAAATCCAATGAGGGCCGGCGCGCTCCGGGGCGCTCCGGCCCGAGGCTCACTCCATCAGGAACTTCCTGGGATTCTCGGCTGTTCCGTCCACCCGCACCTCGCAGTGGAGGTGCGGCCCGGTCGACCGGCCGGTCGAGCCGACCTTGTCCAGCGGCGCACCTTTCTCCACCCGCTCGCCGCGGCGGACCAGGATCCGGGAGAGGTGGCCGAAGCGGGTCTTCACCCCGCCGCCGTGGTCGAGCGCCACCACCTTGCCGTAGCCGTGCTCCTCCCCCGCGAACTCCACCCCCGCGCGCGGGCGAGCGTGCGCCCGGCCGCCTAGCGGATCTCCACCGCGACCACGGTGACGTTGTCCTCGCCGCCGGCCTCGTTCGCGCGCTCGACGAGCTCCCGCGGGACCTCCTCGAGCGCCGCGGAGGAGGCGACCTGGAGCAGGGTCGCGTCGTCCACCATGTTCGTGAGCCCGTCCGAGCAGAGCAGCAGCCGATCCCCGGGCGCGAGCGCGAGCCCCATCAGGTCCACCAGCACCGCCTCCTCGAAGCCGACCGAGCGGGTGATGATGTTCCTGAACCGGCTCGTCCGTGCCTCCTCGAGGGTGATCGCGCCCGCCTTGAGCTGCTCGTTCACCAGCGAGTGGTCCTCGGAGACCTGGTAGATCCGGCCGTTGCGCAGCAGGTAGCAGCGACTGTCCCCCACGTGCGCCACGAAGGCCCCGTCCCCTTCGAGGACCAGCGCCGCGGTGACGGTGGTGCCCATCCCGGCCAGCGACGGATCCTGCTGGGCGGCGCGGAAGATGGTCGAGCAGGCGCTCTCGACCGCCTCGCGGAGCACGGTGCGAGCGGGGTGCTCGTCGAGCGGCTTCGCGGCGGAGAAGCTGGCCGGCTCCCGCTCCCGGGCGCGCCGCACGCGCTCCCGGATGGTCTCGACCGCGATGCGGGAGGCGGTGCCCCCGCCGGCGTGACCGCCCATCCCGTCGGCCACCACGAACAGGCCGAGCGTCTCGTCGACGAGGAACGAGTCCTCGTTGTGGTCACGTCTCTGGCCGACGTCGGTGAGGCCGCGGGCGGCGATGGTCATGGCGAGTCGAGCCCCGGACCGGGGCGCGACGGGTGATCGTACCCTGGCCTCGCGGAGAGTCAACGCGAACCGGCCGCGCGCGCGGCCCCCTTCTTCGCGGTACGGGCGGCGCTCCGGACAGGAGCCGCGCGTCGCCCCTGCCACCCCTCGGGATCCTCGGGGGCGCTTCCGCCGGTCCGCGGGAAGGCGCGCGCGGCGGCGATGAGCGCCGCCGCGTGCTCCAGCGCCGAGGGGCCGAGGGTGGCGCCGGCCAGCATGCGCGCCACCTCCTCGCGCCGCGCCGCCTCGTCCGCGAGCAGCTGCACCGCCGCGAAGGTTCGCCCGCCGGCCACCCGCTTCTCGACCCGGTGGTGCCGGTCGGCGAAGGCGGCCACCTGCGGCAGGTGGGTCACGCAGATCACCTGCCGGCCCCGCGAGACCTCCAGCAGCCTGCGCCCCATCGCCTCCGCCACCGCGCCGCCGATCCCGGAGTCCACCTCGTCGAAGACGTAGGTCCCCAAGGGGTCGGTGCGCGAGAGCGCGCGCTTGAGGGCGAGCAGGATGCGCGAGAGCTCGCCGCCGGACGCGATGCGGGCCAGCGGCCGCGGGGCCTCGCCGGGGTTCGGCGCGATGAGCAGCTCGGCCTCCTCGGCCCCGCCGGCGGCGAGGGTGGCTCCCCCGGCCCGCAGCCCACCGTCGGGCTGCCGGAACTGGACCTCGAGGCGGCAGCGGCCCATCGCCAGCGAGCCGAGCTCGCCAGAGACCTCGGCGCAGAAGTCCCGCGCGGCCGCGCGCCGCGCCCGGGTGAGCTCCGCC
>JAJXVM010000066.1 GCA_021782135.1 Myxococcales bacterium
GGGCGCGGCGCGCCTTCCTGGACTGCTGGGCCGGCCACCCGCTCACGGCGGTGGGCGTCCAGTGCCTCGCCGAGCTGCGGCGCCTGCCGGGAGAGGCCGGCAGCCCGCCGCCGCTCGAGGACGTGGTCCGCCGCGCGGAGGGGCTCCTCGACGCCAACCGGAGCGAGGCCGCGCTGCGGGAGCTCTCTCCGATCCTCCCGGGGCTACCCCCGGTCGGGCCGGGCGAGGCGCTCGCCTGCCGGGCCCGCTTCGCCGAGGGCAAGGCGCTCCGCCGGACGCGCCAGCACGCGCGGGCCGTCGAGGTGCTCCGGCCGGTGGCCGACCTCTGCGAGGACGCCGGCCTGCGGGCGAGGGCCTCCTACCTTCTGGCGCAGTCGGCGCTGGTGGTCTCGCCGGACGAGGGGATCGCGGCCTACGAGCGCATGGCCCGCGCCTTCCCCGACCACGCCCTCGCCGACGACGCGCTCTTCTTCGCCGCCGACCAGCTCGCGCGCCAGGACCAGCCGGAGGAGGCGCGACGGATCCTGGGCGAGCTGCTCGAGCGGCACCCGGAGACCGAGTACCGCGGCGAGGCGCTCTTCCGGCTGGCCTGGATCGACAAGCGCGCCGGGCGCGCCGACGCCGCCATCGAGGCGCTCGGCCGGATCGAGCAGGAGTTCCGGGAGGCCGATCCGTACGAGCACGCCCGCGCGGCGTACTGGCGCGCACGGCTCGTCGCCGGGCGCGGCCAGCCGGGGGACCGGGAGCAGGCGCGTGCCGCCTTCGCCGCCCTGGTGGAGCGCTACCCCGCCGACTACTACGGGCTCCTGGCGCGGGCGCGGCTCTCGGAGCTGGCTCCGGGCCGGAGCTTCGCGCTGGCGGCGCTGCGGCTGCCCCCCGCGCCGCGCGGGTTCCGGTACGACGCCGGCGCGCTCGCGCAGGACCGGCACTTCCGGGCCGGGGTGAGGCTGTTGCGGATCGGGCTCCTCCGGTCGGCCGCCGAGGAGCTGCGGGCCGCCGACCGGCGGCCGTGGGCCTCGGCGGAGCTCCCGGCGCTCGACCCGGTGCTGCTGCTGGCCGAGCTGCTCGATCGGGCGCAGGACCACCGCGCCGCCCACAACCTCGTCCGGACCGTCGCCCGGGCGGCGCTGCGGCAGAAGCCGGCGGGCCAGGCGCTCCGGATCTGGCGCATCGCCTATCCGCCCGCCTTTCGCGAGGAGATCGAGCGCTGGTCCGGCAGCGCCGGCGTCCCGGCCGATCTGCTCCAGGGGCTCATGCGCGAGGAGAGCGGGCTCGATCCGCTGGTCGTCTCTCCCGCCGGGGCGGTCGGGTTGACGCAGCTGATGCTCCCCACCGCGCGCCAGGTGGCGCGCCGGCTCAAGCTCCGGCCCCCGACCACCGCCGACCTCATGCGCGGGCCGCTCAACATCCGGCTGGGCGCCGCCTACCTCGGGCAGCTCCTGCGTCGGTTCGACGGCTCGCCGGCCCTGGCCGCCGCGGCCTACAACGCCGGCCCGACCGCCGTGGGGCGCTGGCTCAAGGCGCAGGGCTCCCTCTCGCTCGACGAGTTCGTGGAGGAGATCCCGCTGCAGGAGACGCGCGGGTACGTGAAGCGGGTGCTGCGCTCGTACGGCGCGTACCGGCTCCTCTACGGCTCGGGCGGGGAGCCGCCCATGGCCCTCTCCCAGAAGCTCCCCGGCCAGACGTAGCGCCCGCCGCGTGCGGGGACGCCCCGCGGGCGCTAGCTTCTCCGGAGGGATGCTCGACACCGCCTGCCTCGTCCTGAACAGGGTCTACCAGCCGGTGCACGTCACCTCGGTGCGGCGCGCGTTCACGCTCCTGTACCAGGGGGCCGCCCGGGCCATCGACGAGCAGTTCCAGCTCTTCGACTTCGAGAGCTGGAGCGCCCTCTCGGCCGCCACCCACGACTCGATCGGCTCGGTGAGCGGGCGCGTGCGGGTGCCCCGGGTGGTGGTGCTCACCCGCTACGACCACCTCCCCAAGAACCGGATCCGCTTCTCGCGCTTCAACATCTACGCGCGGGACGACAACACCTGCCAGTACTGCGGGCGGCGGTTCTCGCGCGCCGACCTGAACCTCGACCACGTGGTCCCCCGCTCGCGCGGCGGGACCACGAGCTGGGAGAACGTGGTCTGCTCCTGCGTCCCCTGCAACCTGCGCAAGGGCGGGCGCACGCCCGAGGAGGCGCGCATGCGGCTGCTGCGCCCGCCGGCCCGGCCGCGCTGGACTCCCACCTTTCGCCACCTCTCCCGCCGGGCGTTTTACCGTGAGTGGACGCCGTACCTCTCGCTCGCCGAGGCCGCGTACTGGAACGTCGAACTTCTGGAATGACCCCACCGGGTGGGCTAGCATCCCCGACCCGGAGGGACGCGACCGTGAAGCCGACGCCCCTGGTGAACGAGGTCGTCTGGACCGGCTCCGCGCTCCGCGAAGCCCGCGAGGCCCGCGGCGTGACCCTCCAGCAGCTCGCCGACAGCACGCGGGTGCTCAGGCGCCACCTCGAGAACGTCGAGGCCGACCGCTACGCCGAGCTGCCGGCGGCGGTCTACCTGCGGGGGATCCTGATGGCGGTGGCGCGCGAGCTGCGGCTCGACGCGCAGAAGGTGGCGCGCTCCTACCTGGCGGTGCTCGAGGCCGCGCCGGAGCCGGAATCGCCGCCGGCGCCGGCGGCCCGCGGCGGCGCGGGCCGCCGATCGCCACGTTGACCGTGCCCCCCGGGCTCACTACCATCGGCCCCCATGCCAGCCCTCATCGAGACCCCGGAGCAGGCGCAGCGGCTCGCGCGCGCCATCTGCTCCGACATCTCCCTCTACAACGCCGAGAAGATCGCGAAGGGGATCGAGGAGGACGACTTCTTCGAAGTGCTCCACGACGAGCTCGAGGAGGGGCGGGAGCTCTACAAGTCGCGGGTCGCGCCGGCGCTGTACGCCCGCAGCAACTACTACGACCGCGCCGTGGTGGACGTCATCCTGGGCCGCAAGAAGAGCGTCCGCTCGAAGATCTGGTGAGCCCTGCCCGAGCTGCGCACAGCGCGCGTGCCGGTCGAGCTCGCCGGGACGCGCCTCGACGTGGCGGTCACCCGGCTCGCGCCCGATCTCACCCGCGCCCGGGTCCAGCGGCTGCTGGCCGAGGGGGCGGTGTGGGTGGACGGCCGGGCGGCCAAGCCGTCCGCCCGGTTGCGCGGCGGCGAGGAGCTCCGCTTCGCCATCCCGGACCCGGAGCCCACCGGGCTGGTGGCGCAGGAGCTGCCGCTCACGGTCCTCCACGAGGACCGCGACCTGGTGGTCCTCGACAAGGCGGCCGGGATGGTGGTCCACCCGGCCCGCGGGACGCCGCACTCGACGGTGGTGAACGCGCTGCTGCACCGCTTCGGCGCCGGCCCGGGCGGCGCGCGCCTCGGGCTGGTGCACCGGCTCGACAAGGACACCTCCGGCTGCCTGGTGGTGGCGAAGACCGAGGCGGCGCTGACGGCGCTGCAGGCGGCCTTCCAGGCGCGCTCGGTGGAGAAGCGATACCTCGCGCTCTGCCACGGCGTGCTCGCCCCGGCGGGCCGGCTCGACACCTTCTACGGCCGGCACCCGAAGGACCGCACCCGCTACACCAGCAAGGCGCGGAGCGGGCGGCGGGCGGTGACCGAGTGGAAGGTCCTGGAGCGCTTCGGCGATCACGCCTGCCTGGCCGAGGTGACGCTCCACACCGGCCGCACCCACCAGATCCGGGTGCACCTCGCGGACGCGGGACACCCGCTGCTCGCGGACGCGGTGTACGGGGGCACCCGGCGCGAGGCGCGGCTCCCTCCCGACCACCCGGCCCGGCGGGCGGCCGCCGCCATCGGACGGCAGGCGCTCCACGCCGCCCGGCTCTCCTTCGACCACCCCCGCACCGGGAAGCGGCTGGCGCTCGCCGCGCCCCTCCCGGCCGACTTCGAGGCGGCGCTGGCGGCGCTCCGGGCCGGGGAGCGGCTCAGCCCCGGCGCGCGCTGAAGCGCCGCATCACGCCGCGGGCGCGCCGCCCCTCGGGCAGGATCCGGAACCCGGCCGCCTCCACCGCCTCCTCGGTCTCGCGGTTGGGGCGGCACCCGCCGGCGACGCGGGTCCAGAGCGGCTGCAGCCGGTCCTGCAGGCGCGCCTCCCAGGGGTGCCGCGAGCGGACGTGCTCGAGCAGCCGCAGGCTCCCCTCCGGGGCGAGCACCCGCCGCAGCTCGGCGAGGGCGGCGGCCGGATCCTCCACGCTGCAGAGCACCAGCCCGCAGACCACGGTGTCGAAGGACCCGTCCTTGAACGGCAGCGCCTCGGCGCGAGCCCGCACCAGCGGGACGGCGGCCCGCCGCCTCGCCCGGGCGAGGTTCTGCGCGCTCGGGTCGGCGCCCGTCGCCGTGCCCCGCCGGTAGTAGGGGAGGTTGCGGCCGGTGCCGCAGCCGAGGTCGAGGACGCGCCCCGCGGCGCCGCCGGCGAGCCAGGCGCGCCAGCGGCCGAGCCCGGTGCGCTCGGCCACCGCCATGAAGGCGTCGTAGAGCCAGGGGATCTGCTCGAGCCCGCGCATCAGTCCCGGTACCCCGCGGCCTGCAGCCGGAAGAGGGCGGCGTAGCGCCCGTCCTTCTCCAGGAGCTGGCGGTGCGAGCCCAGCTCCTCGAGCCGCCCCTCCCGGAGCACTGCGATCCGGTCGGCGATGCGCACCGTGGAGAACCGGTGCGAGATCACGAGGGCGGTGCGGTCGGCGGCGAGGGCGCGGAAGCGCTCGAAGAGCTCGTGCTCGGCCTCGGCGTCGATGGAGGCGGTCGGCTCGTCCAGGATCAGCACCTCGGCCTCCTCGCGCATGAAGGCGCGCGCCACCGCCAGCTTCTGCCACTGCCCGGCCGAGAGCTCGTGCCCCTTCTCGAACCAGCCGCCCAGCACCGTATCGTACCTCGAAGGCAGCGAGGCGATCAGCCCGTCGGCGCCGCCCCGGCGGGCCGCCTCGCCGATCCGGGCGCGGTCCTCCACGTGCTCCGGGGCCCCGAAGCCGATGTTCTCGGCGGCGGTCGCCTGGTAGCGGACGAAGTCCTGGAAGACCGCCCCGACGCGGGCGCGCAGGTCGGCCGCGTCCATGTCCCGCAGGTCCACCCCGCCGTAGCGGATGGCCCCCTCGGTCGGATCGTGGAGCCGGAGCAGCAGCTTCACGAGCGTGCTCTTCCCCGCGCCGTTCTCGCCGACCAGCCCGAGCTTCTCGCCGGGGGCGAGGGTGAGCGAGACCTCGCGCAGCGCCCACTCCGCCCGCCCGGGGTAGCGGAAGGAGACCCGGTCGAGCTCGAGGAGCTGCGGCCGGCCGCGGGCCGGCGCGCGGGCGGGGAGGGAGCGGGGCGCCTCGCCGCCGGTGGGGATGCCCAGGTAGGCGAAGAGCTCCGACATGTAGAGGGCGTCCTCGTACATCGAGGTCACGGCCGAGAGGACGTTCTGCACCGCGGTCTGGCCCTGGCGGAAGACGGTGAGGTAGAGGGTGAGGTCGCCGAGGCTGATCTCGGCGCGGGCGGCCCGGGCGGCGACGAGGGCGTAGCAGCCGTAGAAGGCGGAGAGGGAGAGGAGTCCGAACAGCACCCCCCAGCCCATGCGGCGGACGGCGAGGCGGCGGTCCTCCTCGTAGAAGCGCCGGAACAGCTCGCGGTAGCGCGAGAGCACCAGGGGGCCGAGGCCGAAGACCTTCACCTCCTTGACGTGGCTGTCCCGGGTGAGGATCCACTCCAGGTAGTTGAGCCGGCGCCCCTCGGGAGCCCGCCAGGTGTTGACCCGGAAGCTCTCGGCCGCGAGGCGCGCCTCGGCCAGGAAGGCCGGGATGGAGGCCGCCACCAGCACCGCCACGCTCCAGGGAGAGAGCCGGACCAGCAGCGCCGAGAGGGCCGCCAGGGTGACCGCGTTCTGGAGGATGGCGAGGCACTGGAGGACGAGCGAGAGCGGGCGGGCGGACGCCTCCCGGCGGGCGTTCTGCATCTTGTCGTAGACCGCCGAGTCCTCGAAGTGGCGCAGCTCCAGCTCGAGCGCCTTCTCGAGGATCCGCTCGTTCACCAGGTTGCCGAGGCGCGCCCGCAGGAGCTCGCGCTCCAGCGCGGCGAGGCGGGCGGCGGCCATGGAGGTGGCCATGAGCGAGAGCTCGAGCAGCACCAGCGGGAGCACCCGGCCCTGGCCGCCCCCCGGCGCCCTCGCCGCCGCGACCACCGCGTCCACGATGAGCTTGCCCACCCAGGCGATGCCGGCCGGGAGCACCGCCGAGGCGCCGGTCAGGGCCGCGAGCAGGAGCGCGCCGGCGCGGTCGGCCTGCCACACGAGCCGGAGCGTGCCGGGGGCCTGCGCGAACCCGGCGCCGAGGGCGGCGAGCCGCTCCCGAGGCGTCCGCGGCCGGGGCGCGGCCGTCGAGCGGTGTGGGTTCGGGGAGGACCGGTTCACGTGCTCCGCTCGATAGCTCCGGGGCGGTCGGCGGGCAAGCCGTCCCCCGCTGTATTTTTCCGCGGCGTCGTCGTATGAGAGGCGCGTGATGCTGCCCGAGCCGAAGAGCGACGCCACCATCTCGACCAAGCCTGCCAAGTGGTCCATCGACCACGCGGCCCAGTACTACAACGTCACCGGCTGGGGCGCCGGCTTCTTCTCCATCAACGAGAAGGGGCACATGGTGGTGCACCCCATGGGCCCGGGCGGCCCGACCATCGACGTCATGGACGTCGTGGAGGACATCCAGGAGCGGCGGCTCGGCTTCCCCTGCGTGGTCCGGTTCCAGGACGTGCTCCGCGCCCGGGTGAAGAACATCAACGAGGCCTTCGGGCGCTCGATGTCCGAGATCGGCTACGCCGGGCGCTACTACGGCGTCTTCCCCATCAAGGTGAACCAGATGCGGGAGGTGGTGGAGGAGGTGCTCGACGCGGGCGCGCCCTACCACTACGGGCTCGAGGCCGGCTCCAAGGGCGAGCTGCTCATCGTGCTGGCGATGAACACCGACCCGGAGGCGATCACCGTCTGCAACGGCTACAAGGACGAGGAGTTCCTGCGTCTGGCGCTGCTCGGCCGCAAGCTCGGCCGCAAGATCGTGGTCGTCGTCGAGAAGCTCTCCGAGCTCCCGCACCTGCTGCGGCTCGCCGACGAGATGCAGGTCGAGCCCATGATCGGGCTCCGGGTGAAGCTCACCACCAAGGGCACCGGGAAGTGGGAGGGCTCGTCCGGCGACTTCGCCAAGTTCGGGCTCACCGTCCCGGAGCTCATCGACGCGGTCCGGATCCTGAAGGAGAAGGGGCGGGAGTCGTGCGCCCGGCTGATCCACTTCCACGTCGGCAGCCAGCTCACCGAGATCCGGGTGGTGAAGGACGCGGTCAACGAGGGCGCGCGCGTCTACGCCAAGCTGCGCAAGATGGGGCTGCCCATCGACTACTTCGACCTCGGCGGCGGCATGGGCGTGGACTACGTCGGGAGCCACTCGGCCGGCTTCTCCTCGTCGATGAACTACACGCTGGACGAGTACGTCGCCGACGTCGTCTACAACGTGCAGCGCATCTGCAAGGACGAGGAGGTCCCGGAGCCGAACATCGTCTCCGAGTCCGGGCGCGCCGTCACCGCCCACCACGCCTGCGTGCTCATGAACGTCTTCGGCAGCATCGAGATCGGCTCGCCGGAGGAGATCGCGGCCGCCTCGGTCCCCCGCCCGGACGAGCCCGACGTGGTGCGCGAGATGCGCGAGATCGTGGACTCGCTCACCCCGCGCAACAAGGCCGAGGCCTACCACGACGCGGTGGCGAAGAAGGAGGAGGCCCTGCAGATGTTCAAGCTCGGCATCCTCGGCCTGGAGGAGCGGGCGCTCGTGGAGACGCTCTTCTGGAAGCTCTGCCACGGGCTGGTGGCGCTGAACCGCGGCAAGAAGCGGCTGCCGCGCGACACCCGCGACCTCGGCGACAAGATCGCCGATCAGTACATGGCGAACTTCTCGCTCTTCCAGAGCGCGCCGGACCACTGGGCCTTCGATCAGCTCTTCCCCATCGCGCCCCTGCACCGGCTCGGCGAGGCGCCCACCCGCGACTGCACCATCGTGGACATCACCTGCGACTCGGACGGGAAGATCGAGCAGTTCATCGAGGGCGAGGGCGTGGACGAGACCCTCTCGCTCCACCCGCTCCGCCCCGGCGAGCCCTACTTCCTCGGGCTGTTCATGACCGGCGCCTACCAGGACGTGATGGGCGACATGCACAACCTCTTCGGCCGGGTGAACGAGGTCCACGTCTTCGTGGACGACGAGGACCCGGAGGACTTCTACATCGAGGAGGTCATCCCGGGCGACACGGTGAAGGACGTGCTCGCGAGCGTGCAGTACGACACGCCCGACCTCGCCCGCCGGGTCAAGACCGCGCTCGACCAGCGGGTGAAGGAGGGCGTGCTGCGGCCGAAGGAGGGCGTGCAGCTGCAGGACTTCTACGAGTCGGTGATGCGGGGCTACACCTACCTGAGCGGACTGTAGCGGCGCGCGCCGCTCAGAAGTTGACGGTGACGGTGAGGGTGTCGGAGTAACTGCCCGCCGACACGTCCTGCAGCGGCGGCAGGCAGGCGTAGAAGGTCTGCGTCTGGTTGTGCTGGCCCACGCCGGGGAGCGCCTGGGTGCCCCAGAGCTGCGTGCAGGCCGCGTCGAGGTAGACGTTGTAGAGCAGCTGGTCGGCCCCGGCTCCCTGCAAGAGCATGAAGCGCTGCGCCACGGTGCCCGAGTCGCCGGCGCTCAGCGTGAGCGTGGGGCTCACCGGCGGGGAGCAGTCGTAGGTGATGGTCCCGCGCCCCTCCTGGCGCGCGGTGCTGAAGACGTCGTAGGTGAACGCCACCGAGGCGACGCTCGAGATCCTGCAGTTGCCGGCGCGCGCCGGCGCGGCCGCGACGAGCAGCGGGAGCGCGAGCAGCGCGCAGGGGATCCGGTGGCGGGTCATGTGGGTTTCGAAGTCGAGATTCGCGTGATGGCTCAGCCTGATGACAAACGCATTTTGACGCCTGTCCCGTGAGCGCGGCAACCGCGTTCATGGCCTGCCTCGTCGGGGGCAGACCAGCTAATTTTGGCGGCGCTCCACTCCCCGCATCCCAAGGATCCGAATGAAGACCCTCAAGCTCTCCCTGGTCGCCGCCGCCCTCCTGCTCGCCGCCCCCCGCGCCCAAGCCGGGAGCGCGAGCAGCCAGTTCAACGTGACCGCGACCGTCATCCAGAACTGCACCATCAGCGCCTCCGCCCTGGCGTTCGGAAGCTACGACCCGGTGGTCGCGAATGCCGGCTCGGGCCAGAACCTCGACACCACGTCCACGCTCACCGTCGCCTGCACCAAGGGCGCCCAGGCCGTCACCATCGGCCTCGACCAGGGAACCAGCACCAACCGCACCATGGCGGACACCGCCTCCGGCGGGGCCCTCACCTACCAGCTCTACAGCGACTCCAACCGCACCACCGTCTGGGGCAACACCGCCGGCAGCACCGTCGGGTACGCGCCGTTGAGCAGGAACTCGATCGGGATCACCGTCTACGGGCGCGTGCCCGGCGGCCAGGACGTCCCGGTCGGCACCGGCTACCTGGACAAGGTCACCGCGACCATCAACTTCTGATCGCGCGCCGACCATGACGAACCGCGCCGCCACCTCCGCGCGGCTCGCCGCCGCGGCCGCCCTGCTGATCTCGTTCGGCGGGGCGGCCCGCGCGCGGGCCCTCGAGATCTCGCCCACCCTGATCCAGCTCTCGCCGGAGGAGACCAACGCCGTGCTCCGCGTCCGCAACGAGGGCGCCGGCGAGGTGCGGTTCCAGGTCCAGGTGACGCGCTGGTCGGAGTCGCCCCAGGGCGAGATGCAGCTCGCGCCCACGCAGGACGTCATCGTCTTCCCGCGCCTGCTGGCGCTGCGGCCGGGAGAGGAGCGCAACCTGCGCGTCGGCGCCGGCGTCGCCTTCGGCCCGGTCGAGAAGAGCTACCGGGTCTTCCTCGAGGAGCTGCCGGCGGCCGAGCGGCCGGGCGGCCCGGCGCAGGTCCGGGTGCTCTCGCGGATCGGCATCCCGGTCTTCCTCGCCCGGAGCGACGCCGCGCCGAAGCTGTCGATCGAGGATCTGCAGGTCTCCGGAGGCCGGGCGGAGTTCACCCTGCGGAACCGGGGGACGGCCCACGACCGCCCGGTGGAGATCCGGCTCTCCCTCGTCGACGCCGCCGGCAAGGAGGTCTTCCAGAGGTCGTTCAACCCCTGGTACCTGCTGGCCGGGGGGGAGCGTCGCTACGAGGAGGCCATCCCGGAGGCGGTCTGCGCCCGCGTCCGGGAGCTGAAGGTGGAGGCCAGGGGGCCCAGGGAAACGCAGACGGCGAGCCGGGCCGCACCCGACGGGACGTGTGCGCGCTGAGCTCGCCGCGGCGCTGCTCCTGCTCGCGGTCGGGGTGCCGGTCCACGCCGACGACGCCGCCGGGCCGCCCCGCTCCGAGCCGACCTGGCAACGCGCCCTGCTGGACGTCTCGCTGAACGGGGTGGCGGGCAAGGAGCCGGAGTTGGTGCTGCTCGGCCCGGGGGACGCGCTCGTCCCGCTCGAGCTGCTCCAGCGGCTCGACCTCTCGAAGCTCGGCGGGCGCCGGCTCCAGATCGAGGGGCGGGTGTGGGTCTCGCTGGCGTCGCTCGCGCCCGACCTCCGGTTCGAGGTGGACGAGCGGGCCCTGGCGCTGCGGCTCGAGGCCCGGCCGCAGCTCCTGGGGCGCACCGCCGTGGAGCTCCCGGGCGGGAGGCCGGACGGGATCGTCCAGCGCGGCGACCGCAGCGCCTTCCTGAACTACGCCGTGCTGGGCCGCTCCGACGACCGGCTCTCGACCTCCCTGGAGGCGGGCGCCGGGCAGGGCGGGAACCTGTTCCTCACCGGCCTCTCGCGCCTCCCCACCGGCGAGTGGGTGCGGGGCCTCTCCTCCGTGACCCGCGACGAGCCCGACGCGCTCCGGCGCTGGACCCTGGGGGACGCCTCGGTCACCGGGGGCGTGCTGGGCGGGACCGCCGTGCTGGCCGGCTTCGGGGTGTCCCGTGAGTTCTCGCTCGACCCCTACTACGTGCGCGGCCCCATGCCGCGCACCACCGGGCTCGCCACCACCCCCTCGCTGGTGGACGTCTACGTGAACGGGGTGCTCGTGAAGGAGCTGCCCGTCGCGCCGGGCACGTTCGAGATCTCCCGGCTCCCGGTGACCACCGGGAGCAGCAACATCCAGACGGTGGTGCGCGACGCCTTCGGGCGGACCGAGGTGCTCGACTCCCGGTACTACTACTCGTCCGGGCTCCTGGCGCGCGGCGTGAGCGACTACTCCTACACGGTGGGCCTGCTGCGCGACGACTTCGGCCAGAGCAGCTTCGGCTACGGCGAGCCCGCGTTCCTGGGGCGCCACCGGATCGGGCTCAGCGACACGGTGACCGTGGGCGGGCGGCTGGAGGCCGCGCTCGACCGCGTGAGCGGCGGCGCCAGCCTCACCCGCGGCCTGCCCGTGGGCGAGCTGGAGGCCATCGTCGGGGCGAGCGGCGCCGGGCCGGACCGCGGCCTGGCCGGCTCGCTCGCGTGGTCGTGGTACTCGCGCGCCTTCAACGCCGGCGTCTTCCTGCGGGGGCAGTCGGATCGCTACGCCACGCTGAGCCAGGCGGCGCAGGACGACCGATCGGTGCTCGACGCCGGCGGCTTCCTCGGCGTGGCGGTCGGCCGCGGCGCGTCGGTGAGCCTCGACGCCGAGGCGTCGAGGATGCGCGACCTGGGGCCGTCCCAGTCGCTCACGGTCCGGGCCGAGCTCCCGGTGGGGGCCGGCTTCGCGGTGCTGCTCAGCGGGACGGCGGCCCGGTACACCGGGGCCTCTCCGTCGCTGGGGGGCACCTTCGACCTCATCTGGAACCTGCCGTCCCAGGCCACCGGCACCGCCGCGGTCGAGTCGTCGGGAGGCACCTCGACCGCGTTCGTGGGGGCGCAGCGCTCGCTGCCGGCCGGCGTCGGCTACGGGTATCGCGTCCAGGCCGGCACCCTCGGCGGGCAGGGGCTCGGGACCGGGGTCTTCCAGTACCAGGGCGACCACGGGCTCTACGAGGTGGACTACGACCGGCTGGGAGGGACCGGGCTCGCCACCGCCAGCGTGGCCGGGGGGCTGGTGGCGATGGGCGGTGGGTTCTTCGCCACGCGCCCGGTCGATCAGTCCTTCGGTCTCATCCAGGTGCCGGGCGTGCCCGGCGTCCGCGGCTACCTCGAGAACCAGGAGATCGGCAGGACGGACGCGCGCGGAGACCTGCTCGTGCCGAACCTGCAGGCCTACTACGGCAACCGGCTGTCGATCCGGGCGTCGGACCTGCCCATGGAGTACGAGGTGGGCAACCTCGATCTCCTGCTGGCGCCGCCCACGCGCGGAGGGGCGGTGGCGCGGTTCGACGTGCGCAAAATCCAGGCGATCACCGGTGACCTCCGGGTCGAGCGGGAGGGGCGGTCCTTCCCGCCCGCGAACGGCGAGCTCACCGTCGAGGACGGCGAGGGCAGGGTCACCTCGCCGGTGACGGAGCAGGGGCAGTTCTGGCTCGACCGGCTCTCGCCGGGCCGTCACCGGGGCAGGGTGGAGTGGGGCGGCGGCCGCTGCGAGGTGGAGCTGGACGTGCCGGCCACGCGCGCCCTGGTGGCCGAGGTCGGCGTGGTGCGCTGCCTGCCCGAGGCGCCGCGGCTCTCGGGCCCGGCGGAGCGGCTCGACGTCGCCCGGCGCTGACGCGGACCGAAGCGGCTGCCGCTCGCTCGCCCGGGACGCGCGCCGCGGGACCTCCCCCGGGGGCCAAGGCGGGCAGGCGCGGGCTCGGGTGGCGCGGTTATAGAGCCGGGCACACTCGCACAGGCCCAGGAGGCCCCATGCCCGGCACCTACAAGAAGATCGAGCTCGTCGGAACCTCGCCCAACAGCTTCGCGGACGCGGTGCGGAACGCGGTGGAGGAGGCCTCGAAGACGCTGCACCACCTCGACTGGTTCGAGGTGGTCGAGGAGCGCGGCTGCATCCGGGACGGCAAGGTCGCCGAGTTCCAGGTGACCCTGCGCATCGGCTTCAAGCTCGACGGCCACTGAGACTCGCCCGCCCGCGCTTGCCCCTTTTCGGTACGCCGATTTTGGGCTACAGGCTCGTGTGCCCGAAAGGGTATCGGGCCCCCGACGAGGAGAGAAGCGCATGGCCGCCCCCAAGGTCGACGTCGAGGAGCGGCCGCCGCTCCTCAAGAGCATCCCGCTGAGCCTGCAGCACCTGTTCGCCATGTTCGGGGCGACGGTGCTGGTGCCGTACCTGGTCGGCCTCGACACCTCGGTCACGCTGCTCTCGAGCGGCGTGGGGACCCTGCTCTACATCGTCGTGACCAAGGGGAAGGTGCCCGCCTACCTCGGCTCCTCCTTCGCCTTCATCGGCGCGCTCACGGTGCTCCTGGCGGTGAAGCCAGGGCAGCTCGCCGACGCCCGCCACGTCTCCGCGGCCATGGGGGGCTGCGTGGTGGTGGGGGTCATCTACATCCTGGTGGCGCTGGCCATCCACCGCTTCGGCACCGGCTGGATCGACAAGCTCCTGCCCCCGGTGGTCATCGGCTCGGTGGTGGTGGTCATCGGCCTCGGCCTGGCGCGGGTGGCCGTGGACATGGCCACCGGCGCGGCGGTGGGGGGCTACGACCGGACGTCGTTCCTGGTGGCCCTCACCGCGCTCGCCATCGCCATCGCCGCGGCGGCCTTCCTGAGGGGGTTCCTGGGGGTCATCCCCATCCTCATCGGGATCGTGGGCGGGTACCTGGTGGCCCTGGCGCTCGGCAGGGTGGACTTCTCGCCGGTCGCGCACGCGCGGGCGTTCGCCGTGCCGAGGCTGGTGCTCCCGACCTTCGGCTGGCCCGCGGTGCTGGCGCTCGCGCCCATCTCGCTGGTGGTCATCACCGAGCACATCGGACACCTCATCGTCACGAACAAGGTCTGCGAGCGCGACTTCTTCCGGGAGCCGGGCCTGCACCGCTCGCTCGCGGGCGACGGGGTCGCCACCGCGGTGGCGGGCATGATGGGCGGCCCGCCCAACACCACCTACGGCGAGAACATCGGCGTCATGGCCATCACCCGCGTCTTCAGCGTCTGGGTGATCGGCGGCGCGGCGGTGATCGCCATCGTCATGTCCTTCATCCCGAAGGTGGGCACCTTCATCCACACCATCCCGGTGCCGGTCATGGGCGGCATCTGCATCCTGCTCTTCGGGATCATCGGCTCCCAGGGCGTGCGCATGCTGGTCGAGGCCGGGATCGACTTCTCCCAGAAGCGGAACCTGATCATCGCCTCGGTGATCCTGGTGATCGGCATCGGCGGCGCGCACGTGGAGGTCGGCGGGGTGACCTTCTCCGAGATGCCGCTCGCCACCTACGCCGGGATCCTGCTCAACCTGATCCTGCCGCGCTCGAAGGGGCTGGAGGGGCCGGCGGCGGCGGAGCCGGACGTCTGAACGGGCGCCGGCGGTCCGCGGTCGCCGCCGGCGCGCGGGGCCGCCCGGGCGCGCGCCTCA
>JAJXVM010000067.1 GCA_021782135.1 Myxococcales bacterium
AGGAGGTAGAGCATGGCGAGCTTCATCTCCTTCGCCTCGACCTTCTTCCCCAGGTACTCGGGCGTGCGGCCCACCATCAGGCCGGCGAGGAAGACCGTCAGCAGCGCCATCACCAGCATCCCGTAGAGCCCGGACCCGACGCCGCCGAAGATCACCTCGCCGAGCTGGATGTTCACCAGCGGCACCAGCCCCCCGAGCGGCGTGAAGCTGTCGTGCACGGAGTTGACCGCGCCGCAGGAGGCGTCGGTGGTGACGGTGGCGAAGAGGGCCGAGCCGGCGACGCCGAAGCGCGCCTCCTTCCCCTCCAGGTTCCCGGCCGACCGATCCACGGCGAGCCCGCGCAGCGCCGGGTTGGGGCCGGACTCGGCCTGGTAGGCGACGCCGACGCCGACGGCGAAGAGGAAGGCCATGGCGGCGAAGAGCGCCCAGCCCTGCCGCTGGTTCCGGGCCATGCGGCCGTAGGTCCAGGTGAGGCCGGCCGGGATGGCGAAGATCAGCACCATCTCGACGAAGTTCGCGAGGGGGGTCGGGTTCTCGAACGGGTGGGCGCTGTTGGCGTTGAAGAAGCCGCCACCGTTCGTGCCCAGCATCTTGATCGCCTCCTGCGACGCGACCGGCCCCAGGGCGACGAGCTGCTTCAGCCCCTCCACCCCGGTGACCTCCCGGTAGGCGGCCAGGGTCTGCGGGACGCCCAGCGCGACGAGCGCCAGCGTCACCGCGGCGCTCACGGGCAGCAGCACGTAGACGATGCCGCGGACGAGGTCGGCCCAGAAGTTGCCGAGGGTCCTCGCGCCGGCCGGTCCGGGCCGGCGGGTGAGGCCGCGCGCCAGCGCCAGGGCCACGCCGATGCCCGCGGCGGCGGAGGTGAAGTTCTGCCAGGCCAGCCCGGCCATCTGGGTGAAGTACGACATCGTCCTCTCGCCCGAGTAGGCCTGCCAGTCGGTGTTGGTGGCGAAGCTCACCGCGGTGTCGAAGGCGAGGTCGGGCGCCACCGGGCCGAACCGCCGCGGGTTGAGCGGCAGCAGGTGCTGCACGCGCTGGAGGAGGCAGGTGACGCCCACCCCGAGGGCGCTGAACAGCAGCAGCGCCGTCGCGTAGGCGACCCAGGTCTGCTCCCGCTCCGGGTGGACCCCGCAGAGCCGGTACAGGAACCGCTCGACGGAACCGAGGAGGCGCGCCCCCGGCCGCTCCTCGGTCTCGAAGACCCGGTACAGGTAGCCGCCGAGCGGCCGGGTGAGGGCCAGGACGACGAGGGAGAAGAGGGCAATCTGCAGCCAACCGTTGGCGGTCATGGCGCCCTCAGAACCGCTCCGGGCGGAGCAGGGCGTAGAAGAGGTAGCCGCTCAGGAGGACGGCGATGGCCGCGCCGAGCAGGTACTCGAAGCTCATCGCGGAGCTCCTCGGAGGCGATCGCAAGCCCCCCCGCGGGCGCGGGAGAGGGCGAAACAGGCGAGGGATGCGGCCAGCGCGGCCAGGTCGAGCACGGGGCGACTCCTTCCGCGCGCGAGCCTCGGGCGCGGCACGAGCCCCTCACGTTGCATCGGGGGTGCCGGCGTGGATCTCCGCGTGCTCGGGGGCGCTTCCCCGCGCGGGGACGGGGTCGCCGCCGCGCCGTCTTGCGCGGCGCGAGCTGGATCGGGCGCGCCGCTTGCGCGCTGCGACGGCCGGCGCGTCTCCCGCCCCCTCGCTCGCTCGTGCGAGGGAGAGCGGGCGGGCGCTCAGAAGATGAACAGCAGCCCGCCCGAGAGGGTGGTCGAGGTGTCCGACATGTCCCAGCTGTGGCTGGAGCCGAAGTCGTCGATCTTGCTCTTCGTGAAGTCCACGAAGATGTAGGTGTGGTTGATGCCGGTGTCGCGGTCCATCTCGCGCGCCAGCGTCGGGTCGAAGAAGTCGAGCAGCAACGCCATGCCGCCCGTCAGGCTGTAGCCGTTGGTCGCGCCCGAGCGGGTGGTGTCGCCCGAGCCGCGGTCCACCCACCAGTTCATCCGCTCGAGCGAGAAGCGGCCATAGGGGGCGAGCGGGATCCCGATCCGCTCGGCCAGCCAGTCGAACCGGTAGGTGAACATGAGGCTGGTGGGGATCACCTTGAGCGCCGTGCTGTCCGCGGCCACCGAGCCGTCCGAGTAGTGGCCGTGGCCGTACATCTCCCAGTATCCGGCCGAGACGCCGGTCTCGAAGGTGCCGAAGCCGTGGTACCACTCCTTCGAGACCCCGACCTTCGCCATCCAGCCGCGCCGGCCGCCGAAGGAGTCGTGGTACGGGGTGGCGAGGCCGCCGAACTCGGCGTCGATGTTGGGGCGGTACCCGGAGAGCCGCAGCTCGACGCTGCCGAAGCGGGAGGACTCCTGAGCGTCGGGGTCCGCCTCCGCGCGCGCGGAGGCGGCGAGGGCGAGGGCGGCGAGCGCCGCGAGGACCCGCTTCACGGGCGCCTCCGCTTGCGCGCGAGGAGCAGGAGCGGCGCCATCACCAGCGCGATCGCTCCCGCCGCTCCGTGGCTGCAGCCCCCGGTCTCCTTGCCGCCGGCGTTCCGGTAGGAGCTCCAGAAGTCGTCCACGTGGACGGGGGTGCCGCTCACGACGTTGGAGGCCGCGCTGATGTTGCCGCCGCTGCTGAGGGCGTAGACCACCACGTCGTAGAGCACGCCGTTCACGAGCCCGCCCACGCGCGCGCTGGTCGAGGGGGAGGTGACGGTGGCGCTGGGGTTCACCGGGAACGCGCCGCCGTGCGTGGTGACGAACACCTCGTAACTCGCGGCGGTGCCGGTCGTCCCGCCGTCCACCACCGTGGAGCCGCTGCTCCAGCTCACGCCCAGCGCCTGGTCTCCCGGGCTGGGATCGTTCACCACGGGCGCCGGCGGAACCGAAGCGTCGAGCGCGATGCTGCCGACCGCGGTGGCCACGGCCCCCGAGCCGTCCACCGTGGTCGCGCAGACGAAGATCGTCGAGGGGACGCTGCAGGAGAACGTCAGGCCGCTCGAGTGGAGCACGCTCGAGACCGACACGCCCGAATAGGAGCCGCTCGACGACCCGTTGGTCGGGATCGAGCTCGCGATGGTGGCCGTGTTGGCGGTGCTGGTGGTGGTCGAGAGCGGGCAACCGCTGGTGTCGGAGACGTACAGCGTGAACGAGCCGCCGGTCGGGATCACGCTGTAGGTCGACACCGTCCAGGTGAAGGACAGGGTGTCCGCGATCGACCCGTTGCACTCGGCGATGTTGATCGCGTTGTCCGAGTCGTTCGACTCGGCGATGGTCACCGCGCCGGTGGTGGTCGTCACCTGCGCGAGCGCGACGGTGGGCAGGAGGAGCAGGAGGGCGGCGAGACGCGGGGCCATGTCGCCGCGATTCTGCAAGCCCGGAGCCAGGGACGCAAGCAAGGAACCGCCCGGCAGCCCTGAGGAATTCACCACCGTTGGGCTCCGCCGCCCGGAGGGGTCGCCAAATTGGCAAAGCGCCGAGCGGCCGGACGAAGCCGGTGCCAATTTGGCAGCGCGCCTACAGGTAGCTCTCCCCGAGCAGCTCGGCGAGCTGCACCGCGTTGGTGGCCGACCCCTTGCGCAGGTTGTCGGCCGAGACGAAGAGCTCGAGCCCGTTCTCCTGGGAGGGGTCCTCGCGGACGCGCCCGACCAGCACGGAGTCGTCGTTCACCACCAGCAGCGGCATCGGGTAGACCCGCTCCTGGGGATCGTCCACCACCTTCACCCCGGGGGCCTGGCGGAGCAGGGCGCGCGCCTCGTCCGCGGAGAGCTTGCGGCGGGTGCGCAGGTTGACGCTCCAGGAGTGGCCGTAGAACACCGGCACGCGCACGGCGGTGGCGCTGGCGCGGAGGGCGGCGTCCCCGAGGATGCGCCGGGTCTCGTCGGCGATCGCCTGCTCCTCCTCGGTGTAGCCGCCCGGCAGGAACGCCCCGATCTGCGGCACCAGGTTGAAGGCGATCCGGTAGGGGACGGCGTGCGGCGCGTCCGGCTCCACCCCGTTCATGAGCGCCTGGGCCTCGCGCTCGAGCTGCTCGACCGCCTCCTGGCCCGCGCCCGAGACCGCCTGGTAGGTGGAGACCACCAGCCGGTCCACGCCGGCGGCGGCGT
Source organism: Myxococcales bacterium (assembly GCA_021782135.1). Lineage (GTDB taxonomy): Bacteria > Myxococcota > Myxococcia > Myxococcales > Anaeromyxobacteraceae > Anaeromyxobacter_B. The sequence goes on from JAJXVM010000067.1 coordinate 4,082, forward strand.
GCAGCGGCTTCAGCGCCACCAGCAGCGGCGTGGTGGCGCAGTTCGGGTTCGCCACGATGCCCCGCGCCTTCCAGCCGGCGAGGGCCTCCGGGTTCACCTCGGCGACGACCAGCGGCACGTCGGCGTCCTTGCGGAAGGCCGACGAGTCGTCCACCACCGCGCACCCCTCCGCCCGGGCCCGCGGCGCCCACTCCCGCGAGGCGGCCGAGCCGGCCGAGAAGATGGCCACCTCGCACCCGCGGAAGGAGCCCTCCTTCACCGGCTCCACCGGGTGCTCCTCGCCGCGGAGCTCGAGCACGGTGCCGGGGGCCGGATCCTGGGCGAGGAGCTTCAGGCTCGCGAGCGGCGTGTCGCGATCCTCGAGGACCTGGAGGACGCTGCGGCCCACCGCGCTGGTGGCGCCGAACAGGGCGAGGGAGAGGGGACGGGTGGGCATTCGGGCTCGGCTCCTGGATGGAACGAAGACCCCCTCGCCGGCGCGAAAGGGCGCGCCGGGCGAAGGGGTCGAAGAGGGGACGCGGCGGCGCTACTTGGGCTGGATGTAGCCTTCCTGGGTGAGCAGCTCGGCGGTGAGCACCGCCCCGCCGGCCGCGCCGCGGACCGTGTTGTGCGACAGGCAGACGAAGCGCCAGTCGAAGAGCGCGTCCGGGCGGAGGCGACCGATGGTGACCCCCATGCCGTTCCCGGCGTCGCGGTCGAGCCGGGTCTGCGGCCGGGCGTCGTCCTCGAAGTAGGTGAGGAACGGCTTCGGCGCGCTCGGCAGCCCGAGCTTCTGCGGCTTGCCCTCGAAGGCCTTCCAGCGCGCCAGGATCTCGTCCCTGGACGGCTTCCTCGCGAAGGAGATGGAGACCGCCGCCATGTGGCCGTCGGTCACCGGCACGCGCAGGCACTGGGCGCTGATCACCGGCTTCGCGGCGGCGACGATGCGGCCGTCCTCCACCTGGCCCCAGATCTTGAGCGGCTCCTGCTCGCTCTTCTCCTCCTCGCCCTTGATGAAGGGGATGAGGTTGTCCACCATCTCCGGCCAGGTCTCGAAGGTCTTCCCGGCGCCCGAGATCGCCTGGTAGGTGCAGACCGAGATCCGCTCCGGCCCGAACTCGAGCAGCGGGTGGATCGCCGGCACGTAGCTCTGGATGGAGCAGTTGGGCTTCACGGCGATGAAGCCGCGCTTCGTCCCCAGCCGCCGCTTCTGGGCGTCGATGGCGGCGACGTGCCCCGGGTTCACCTCCGGGACCATCATCGGCACGTCGGGCGTGCCGCGGTGGGCGGAGTTGTTCGAGACCACCGGGGTCTCGCGGCGCGCGTAGTCGTCCTCGAGCTTGCGGGTGTCGTCCTTGGGCATGTCGACGGCGCAGAAGACGAAGTCCACCTGCTCCGCGATCTGCGGGACGTTGGACGCGTTCTGGACCGTCAGGGCGGCCGCCGCGGCCGGGACCGGGGTCTTCATGGCCCAGCGACCGGCCACCGCCTCGGCGTAGGTCTTGCCCGCCGAGCCCGCGCTGGCGGCGAGGAGCGTGACCTCGTACCAGGGGTGGTTCTCGAGCAGCGCGACGAAGCGCTGCCCGACCATGCCGGTGCCGCCGAGGACGCCGACCTTGAGCTTTCTCTTCACGTCTTCCTCCAGGGGAGCGGGGGAAAGGGGCGAAAGGTTAACACAGGAGGGGCCAAAACCTTGCCGCCCTTCCGGCGCCCGAGCGAGCGGTCGCCCGCCCGCCAGGCCGTCCATGCCGGCGCCGCGACCTACGCCGGCCCGGCCCGGTCGCGGCGGAGGTCGGGCGGCCAGGCGTCTTCTAACCGGCCGTCCGGCTCCGCGCCGCCAGCAGATCGGCCAGCGCCGGTCCGAGCTCGGGGAACCGGAACCGGTAGCCGAGCCGGAGCGCCTTGGCGGGCAGCACCCGCTGCCCCGTCACCGCGATCTCCGCCAGCTCGCCCAGGGCCAGCTTCACCGCCGCCACGGGCGTGGGGAGCGCGCTCGGCCGCCCCAGGGCGCGCCCGAGCGCGCGGGCGAGGTCCCGGTTCCTCACCGGCTCCGGCGCGGCCGCCACCAGGGGTCCCTCCACGGCGCGGTCCTCGAGCGCGAACCGGACGAGCCCCACCTCGTCGGCGAGGTGGATCCAGGACTGCCAGAACGCGCCGTCTCCCAGCGGGCCGCCGACGAAGAACCGGAACGGCAGCATCAGCTGCTCGAGCGCGCCGCCGCGCGGGCTGAGCACCACGCCCGTCCGGAGCAGCACCACGCGGGCCCGCGCCGCCGCCGGGCGGGCCGCCGCCTCCCACTCCTGCACCACCTCGGCCAAAAACCCATCGCCGGGCGGCGAGTCCTCGTCGAGCGGTTCGTCCCCGCGCGGGCCGTAGAAGCCGACGGCGCTGCCGCTCACCAGCACCGATGGGCCGCCGCGCTCCAGCACCTCGGCCACGTGGCGGGTGGAGAGCACGCGGCTGTCGCGGATGCGCGCCTTCCGCGCCGCGGTCCAGCGGCCGCCCGCGACCGGCTCTCCCGCGAGGTGGACGCAGGCGTCGCAGCGCTGCAGCTCCTCCTGCCACGGGCCGGCCGCCACCGGGTCGCCCTCGACCAGCCGCGCCGCCGGCGGGAGCCCCGGTGGCGACCGGGAGCGCGAGAGCGCCACCACCTCGTGGCCCGCCTCGACGAGCGCCGCGCAGAGCGGCCGGCCCACGAGGCCGGTCGCGCCGGTGACGAAGACTCGCATGGCCCCTCCCCTATTCGAGCAGCCGGGACGCCGCGGCGGCGCCGGGCGCGCTCCGGAGCAAGTAGACCAGCACCACCAGCGAGGCCGCCAGCCCCGCGTAGGCCAGCCCCCACGCGACCAGCTCCCAGGCCCCGAGCGGCGCGGCGCGGGCCGCCTGCTGCTGCCGCTCCAGCCCCTTCAGGAAGAGCGGCTCGGAGGGCGTGCCCGGGGCAGGCCCGGCCACGGCCCGCAGGTAGACGTACTGCGGGGGACCGAAGCGGGCCGGCTCCGGCAGCAGCCGCAGCGCCCGCGCCCCGGCGCGCGCCTGCGACTCGGCCACCAGCTCCATGAGCCCGAGCAGCGCCACGAGGTAGATGAGCGAGAACCCGAGCGACGCTCCCAGCGCCACGGCGCCGGCGAGCCCCAGCACCGAGACCGCCAGCCCGAGACTCGACGAGTAGGAGTAGGCGAAGGCCTGCATGACCCGGCCGCCGTCGAGCGGCGCGATGGGGAGCAGGTTGAAGAGGTTGAGGAGCGCCCACCAGGAGGCGATCGACGCGTAGAGCGGGTGGTGGGTCCAGGCGTAGAGCCCCGCGGGCACCAGGGCCAGCAGCGATCCCCAGAGCGGGCCGTTCAGCGCGACCCAGGCCTGGGCGCGCCGCGAGGGGAAGGCGTCCTCGGTCACCGCCATGGCGCCCAGCATCGGCACGAAGTAGAGCCCGCGCACCTTCATCCCCACCTTGCGCATGGCGTGGACGTGCCCGTACTCGTGCACGAAGAGCTGCACCATGATGGCGAGGGCGAACTTCCAGCTGAAGAGCACCGACCAGGTCGCGACCGAGGCCGCGGCCCAGCCGACGTTGGCGGTCTTGGCCGCCTTGAGGACGGTCGCCGCGATCTTGCCGAGGGAGGCGCTGAGCTTGCCGCCGAGCTTCGCGAGCAAACCGAGGATGCCGAGCCGCTTGCCGCGCGTGGCGGCGTCCGGGCCACCCCTCCCCGGCCCTCCCCGCCCGGCGGGGAGGGAGTGCTCCGGGGCTTCCCCCTCCCCGGCGCCTCGGGCGTGCTCCGGGGCCTCTCCCTCTTCCGCGAGGGGGAGGGCCGGGACGGGGGCCGGCGCGCTCCTCAACCCGTCCGGCAGCACCTCCCAGCGGGCGCCCCGCTGCACGATCACCGCGAGCAGCAGCGCCGCCTCGCGCAGCTCCACCACCGGCACCGGCCGCCCGTCGGCGCCCCGCACCCGCTGACACGGCGCCGCGCTCACCGGCTCGGCGAAGGCGAAGCTCCGGCCGGCGCCGTCGGCCACCACCGCGTAGCGCTGCACCTTGCCGTCGTCGCGCAGGGCGAGGCCAAACCCGAGCCGCAGCTCGTGCCAGGGGGCGCGGAAGGGCGCCTCCTGGCGCGCCACCTCCAGCCCCTCCTCGCTCGCGATCACCTTCAGCCCGGAGAGCTGGCGCAGGGACAGGGCGATGGCGGAGGCGGCCCCGCCGAAGAGCGCCGCGACGAGCAGCGGGATCCCGGTGACGAGCCCGACGGCGCCGCCGCCCAGCACCCCGAGGAGGAGCGGCAGGCCGACGCCGCGCAGCGGTGGCCGGAAGGCGGCGGGTTCGTTCGTTCGGCTCATCGCTTGTCCGGGGGAGTGGCGCCCGGCCCCAGCCCGTGCGGGAACTTCACCTCGGCCTCGCTCGGGCGGACGTAGTGCGGCTCGAGGGCGAAGAGCCGCTGGGCGTCGAAGCCCGCCCCCCGCAGCGCGGGGGCGGCGAGCTGCAGCACCGAGAGGGCCGACGGCGTCGGCCGGGTGCGCGGCAGGAGCGGGAACACCGCCGAGAAGACGCCGTCGTAGGTGGCGTACCCCTCCCCCGCCCCGCAGGCCAGCCCGCCGCCCGCGAGCTGCTCCACCCGCTCGGCCACGGCCAGGGGCGGCAGGGCCACCTCCGGGGCGACGGCCTCCACCGACGCTCCGCGGGCGCGGTAGAAGCCGGCGTACACCTCGCCCTTCCGGGCGTCGAGCAGCGGGACGAGGAGCGCCCCCCCCGGCGCGAACGGCGCCGCGTCGAGCGCCAGCGCGGCCAGGCTCGAGGCGCCGGCGACCGGCCGCTGGACGGCGTAGGCGAGCCCCTTCCACGTGGCGAGCCCGATGCGCAGCCCGGTGAACGACCCCGGCCCGAGCCCGACGGCGTACCCCTCGACGTCGCCGAGGCCGCGGCCGGCCTGCTGGAGCAGCTCGAGCAGCGCCGCCGGGAGGCGGGCGCCGTGGCCGCCCACCGGCGCGCCCGGCCCGGGACGCGACGGCGCCCGCTCGTCGTGCTCGGCGAGCACCCGCACCCCGTCCGGCTCGAGCGCGCAGAGCGCCAGGGACAGGTTGAGGGTGGCGGTGTCGACCGCGGCGACCAGCATGGCGCCCGCTCTTACCCCATCAGCCGGACGATGTCGTTCTTGAAGACGGCGATCATCAGGATGGCGAGGAGCACGATGCCGACCAGGTTCGCGATCTCCCGGGCGCGCACGCTGATGCGGCGCCGCGTCACCGCCTCGACGAGGCAGGTCATGATGTGGCCGCCGTCGAGCACCGGGATGGGCAGGAGGTTCATGAGCCCGAGGTTCACGCTGATGAGCGCCATCTTGAACAGGAAGCTCTCGAGCCCCTCCTCCGCGGCCTGCGCGGCGATCGAGAAGAGCATGATGGGCCCGCCCACCGTCTTGAAGCTGATCTGCCCCTGAACGATGCGCGCGATGCCCAGCACGGTCACGCGGACCACCTCGCCGAGGTGGCTCGCCGCCGTCGAGAGCGCCTCGCCCGGGCCGATGTGGATCTTGACCTGCTCGGCCAGCAGCGCGTTCGGATCGGCGACCGGGCGCTGCTCGGGCTGGAAGCCGAGCACCACCCGCTTCTGCGGCTCGCGGGTGAGGTCGTCCACGTAGGTCTGCTCCACCGGCAGGAGCGTCGCCACCCGCCCCCCGGCGAGCTCCACCTTCACCGGCTCGCCCGGCTTGAACTCGCCCGCGAGCCCGTTGAGGTCGCGGTAGGAGCGCACCGGGTGGCCGTTCACCGCCACGATCTGGTCCCCGCGGCGGATCCCCGCCTTGGCCGCCGGGCCGTTCGGCGTCACGCTGCCGACGAAGGCCGAGACCGACGGGTCGGCCACCCGGAACGCGGGCGCGCCGGCGGCGCAGGTCGGGACGTGCTCCAGCCGGGTGGTGACGGACTGCGGGGCGGGCTCGCCGGGAGCCCCGGCGGGCGCCCGCCGCACCACCAGATCGACCGGGTGGCAGCCGGCGGCCCGGAGCGCGCGCTCGAGGTCGCCCGCGTGCGCCACCGGCGTGCCGTCCACGGCGGTGACGAGGTCGAACGGCTGCAGCCCGCCGGCGCCGCCCGGCGTGGCCGGCGCCACCACCGCCGGGGCGTACGAGGGCGAGACGCCGATGATGCCGCGCCAGGTCACCTCGACCGGGTTCTGCTCCTGCTCGCGCGCCGGCGTGATGGTGAGGTCGAGCCGGCGGTCGCCGCGCTGGACGTCGAAGCGCAGCGGCTCGCCGCCGTGCGGGGAGACGAGGTCGCGCAGATCGGCGAAGTAGCGCACCGGCACGGGGGCGCGGCCCGGCGCGGCGACGGAGCGGATCCGGTCTCCGGGCTGGAGCCCGGCGGCCGCCGCCGGCAGGCCCGGCGTGATGGTCCCCACGGTCGGCCCGGGCGCGAGCTTGCCGTTCTGCGCGATGGCCATGAGGAAGTACAGGAAGAGCGGGAAGACGAGGTTCATCCCCGGCCCGGCCGCCGCGATGAGGAACCGCCGCCAGGGCTTCTGCTCCAGGAAGCCGCGCCCGGCGTCCTCCGGCGCGACCTCCTCGTTCGGATCGTCCCCGGCCATCTTCACGTAGCCGCCGAGAGGGAGCAGGGCGAGCTGGTACTCGGTCTCCCCCCGGACCCAGCCGAAGAGTCGCGGCCCGAAGCCGATCGAGAACCGGACCACCTTGACCCCGAGCAGCTTCGCCGCCACGAAGTGGCCCAGCTCGTGGACGAAGATCAGCCCGCCGAGCAGGAGCACGATCGAGCCGATCTTGAGGAGCAGGTCGGAGGGCATCAGTACCTCGGAGGGGCCGGCGGGACCGGTCCGGTCGCTCCTCTATACTGGCAGCCGGGCGCACGCGCAGCCAGGCTCCCCCGCCGGCGCCCCGGACCGGGAGGGCTCACGGCGCGCGTCCACCGACGCGCCGCTCCACCGCCCGGCGGCCGATGTCGCTGGCCTCGAGCGCCTGCTCGATCGAGGTCACCTTCTCGGGCACGTGGGCGTCGAGCGCGTCCGCGCAGAGCTCGGCGATGTCGGTGAACTTGCACCGGCCGGCCAGGAAGGCCGCCACCGCTCCCTCGTCGGCGCCGGACAGGGCCGCGGGCGCGGTCCCGCCGAGCTCGAGGGCCCGGTAGGCCAGGGTGAAGGCGGGGAAGCGCGCGGCGTCGGGCGGCTCGAACTGGAGCTGCCCCAGCCGGGAGAGGTCGAGCGGCGGCAGGTCGAGCGGCAGCCGATCGGGCCAGGCCAGCGCGTAGCTGATCGGGCCGCGCATGTCGCTCACCCCGAGCTGCGCCACCACCGAGCCGTCGATGTACTCGACCATCGAGTGCACCACCGATTGCGGGTGCACCAGGATGTCGATGCGGCGCGGGTCGATGTCGAAGAGCCAGCGCGCCTCGATCACCTCCAGCCCCTTGTTCATCAGGGTGGCGGAGTCGATGGTGATCTTGGCGCCCATGGACCAGTTCGGGTGCTTGAGGGCGCGCGCCGGCGTGACCGCCGGGAGCTCCTCGCGGGGCACGCTCCGCAGCGGACCGCCGGAGGCGGTGAGGATGAGCCGGCGCACCTCCGGCCGGTTGTGGCCGGCGAGCGACTGGAAGATGGCGCTGTGCTCGGAGTCGACCGGCAGGATGGGGACGCCCGCCTCCGCGGCCTGCCGCAGGAGCAGCTCGCCCGCGAGCACCATCGACTCCTTGTTGGCGAGCCCGATCGGCTTCTTCGCCCGGACGGCGGCGGCGGTGGAGTGCAGGCCCGCGCCGCCGGAGACGGCCGCGAGGACGAAGTCGGCCTCGGGGAGGGAGGCCACCGCCTCGGCGCCGCGGTCGCCGACCAGGATCTCGGCGACCGCGCCGATCCGCCCCCGGAGGTCGCGGGCCGCCTGCTCGGTGGCCAGCGACACCACCCGCGGCCGGAACTTCAGGACCTGCTCGGCCAGGAGCGCGGCGTTGTTGCCCGCCGCGAGCCCGACGACCTGGAACTGCTCGGGGAAGCGGGAGACGACGTCCAGCGCCTGGACGCCGATGGACCCGGTGGAGCCACAGATGGAGACGCGCTTGGTCACGCCCGGAGCCTACCGCAGCCAGGCGGCGAAGGCGTAGACCCAAGGCGCCACGAAGAGCAGCGCGTCGATCCGGTCGAGGAGCCCGCCGTGCCCGGGGATGAGCTTGCCGGAGTCCTTGACGCCGGCCGCGCGCTTGAGGAGCGACTCGGCGAGGTCGCCGGCCGGCCCGAGCACCGACCCGCCCAGCCCGAGCACGACGCAGCCCACGGGGCTGAGCTCGTGGAGCAGGAGCAGCTTCCCCACGAAGGCGAAGAGCACGCTCCCGCCGATGCCGCCGAGGAAGCCCTCCCAGGTCTTCTTGGGGCTCACCCGCGGGTACATGAGGTGCCGGCCGAAGGCGCGCCCGGCGAAGTAGGCGGCGGTGTCGTTGCCCCAGGTCACGATGAAGGCGAGGATCACGTACTGCCAGCCGAAGCGAAGCCGCAGCGCCACCAGGGTGGCGAGGAGCACGCCGCAGTAGAGCCAGGCCAGCGTGACCGCCGAGATGGAGCGGGGCGCCTCCTCGAGCGGCCGCTCGCGGAAGGTGTTGAGCGCCATCACCAGCACGAGCGCGAACGAGATGGCGATGCCGGTGCCGGCCGGGAAGAGCACCTGCCCGTCGCGGGCGGTCACGTGCGCCTGCCAGGCGGCGAGCGGGATGCCGGCGGTGGCGGCGATGCCCACCGCCTCGGCCGCCCCCACCCGCGGGGCCAGCATGGCGACCAGCTCGTGGGCCGCGACCACCGCCGCGACCGCCGCCAGCAGCGCGAAGGGGAGCCCGCCCACCACGGTGAGCGCCACCGCGGCCGGGAACAGCACCAGGGCCGAGATCACCCGCAGGACGAGGTTGCGGTTCTTCTCCGTCATTCGCCGGGCGAGCCCCCGGCGACCTGGGCACCGGTGAGGCCGAAGCGCCGCTCGCGCGTCTGGAAGTCGGCCACCGCCTGCAACAGCGACAGCTCGCGGAAGTCGGGCCAGAGCGTCTCGACGAAGGAGAGCTCGGCGTAGGCGCTCTGCCAGAGCAGGAAGTTCGAGATGCGCCGCTCGCCGCTGGTGCGCACCAGCAGGTCGAGCGTGGGCAACCGGGCGTCGCTCGTCCAGAGCTCGCCCTCGAGCGCGTCCTCGGTGATCCGCTCCGGCGGCAGGCCGCGGCGGACGAGCCGCCGGGCCGCCTGCACCAGCTCCTCCCGCCCGCCGTACGAGAGCGCCAGGGTGAGCACCATGCCGCGGTTGCCCGCCGACTCGGCGCGCATCCGGTCGAGCCGCCCGCGCACGAAGGAGGGCAGCCGCTCGACCTCGCCCACGGCCTCGAGCCGGATGCCGTTCTCCATGATCTCGTCGCGCTCGGCGTCGAGGTACTCGGCGAGCAGCGCCATGAGCGCCCCGACCTCCTCCTCCGGCCGCCCCCAGTTCTGGGCGCTGAAGGCGTAGAGGGTGAGCGCCTCGAGGCCGATCCGGCGCGCCTCGCGGGTGACGGCGCGGACCGCCTCCGACCCGGCTCGGTGCCCCTCGACGCGGGGCAGCCCGCGCAACTCGGCCCAGCGGCCGTTGCCGTCCATGATGATCGCGACGTGTCGCGGGAGGGGGCTCTTGCGAACCCGGTCCCGGAGCTCGTCGATGAGGCCCTTTTCCGGCACGGGCGGCTTATAGCACGCCCGGCGCGCCCCCGAACCACCTGTGAGCGTTTGACCCCCGGCGTAGGCGGGCCTATATGACTCGTTGCGTGCCTCCCCGCAGCGTCGGCCCCTATCAGATCTTCTCGGTCATCGGCCGGGGGGGTATCGGTACCGTCTACCTCGGCCGGAAGCACGACACCGGGCAGGCGGTGGCGGTGAAGCTGCTCGGGCCCGCACCGGCGGTGGACGCCAACGCCGCGCGCCGGCTGGCCCGCGAGTACGAGGTGCTGCTCCGGCTCGACCACCCGAACGTCGTCCACGTGCTCGACGCCGGGGTGGCGGAGGGGTACTCGTTCGTGGCCATGGAGCTGGTGGAGGGGCTCGACCTCCGCAGCTACCTCTCCATCCCGGCGAGCAGCCAGCCGGCGGCGACCGCCCCCGACCCCTGCGCCGGGGCGGACCGGGACGCGGAGTCCTTCGACGTCCAGGCCCTGCTGTGCGAGCCCGACACCGAGAGCCTGGAGCCGGTGCGCAGCTGGGACGCCGGCCCCGACGCCATCCGCGCGTTCGCCGCCGTGGTGGGCGAGCCCGAGACCGAGACCGTCACCCGCAGCGGGCTCCCCCCGCTTCCCCCCGCGGAGCCGCTCCGGCCCGAGCCGGCGCGCCCGGAGCCCGCGCCGCTCGAGCCCCGGCTCGCGGCCGCGCTCAACCACCCCGCCCGCCTGCGCCGGCTGCGCGAGGCCCTGGAGCAGGTCTGCGAAGGGCTCGC
>JAJXVM010000068.1 GCA_021782135.1 Myxococcales bacterium
GGCGAGCGACGCCGGCCGCGGCGACGACGCGAAGTGAGCCGGGCCTAGTAGTACGGGTGGACGAAGGTCCGGTAGCCGATGTCGTAGGCCTGCCAGAGCATGGTGACCGTCGGCATGATGCCGGCGAGCGAGCGGTTCCAGCGGGCGATGCCGCTCGTCTGCACGAAGACCACGTCGCGCGGCTTGAGCGGGAAGTTGACCGCGAGGAGCATGGCGTCGGCCTGGCTGGCGTCGAGCCGGTAGATCTGCGGGGCGTCGTACTTGCCGCGGATGACGAAGATCTGCGCCGGGTCGGCGGCGAGCGGGTCGAGCCAGTTGGTCTCGGAGAGCGCGTCGGCGAGCGACATGCGGCTGCGGATCATCTGGCGCGTCTGCGGCAGCTTCACCTCGCCGAGCACGAACACCCGCTTCGAGCTGCGGTCGGGGACGTAGACCAGGTCGTCCTCGGCGAGGAGCCAGTCCTGCGACTGGTCCCCCTCCTCGTAGAAGCGCTGGATGTCGAGGATGTAGGTCTTGCCGCCGCGGCTCAGCGTCACCTCGCGCAGGTCGGCCTCCGGGGTCACGCCCTTGGCGAGCGAGAGGGCGTCGGAGACGTGCAGCGGGACCTCGGTGAGCGAGTAGGTGCCGACCTGCAGCACCTCGCCCGAGACCTGGAAGCGCTTGCCGCGGTAGGCGGCGATGAGGATCTGGACCTGGGGGTCGCGCACGTAGACCGCGAGCTTCTCGGCGAGGCTGCGCCGCGCCTCCTCGAGCGTGAGGCCGCCCACCAGGAACCGGCCCACGTGCGGGAAGAAGACGTAGCCGTCCGGCGAGACCGTGTAGCCGGTCTGGTCGGCGGCGCGCACCTCGCCGGCCGGGATGGTCAGCTCCGGGTGCTCGTAGACGATGACGTTGAGGACGTCGTAGGGGGCGATGCGGTAGTCGTAGCCGGGGGCGCCGGGCGGGGGCTGGAGCGGATCGGCCGGGCCGTGCGGGCGCTCCTCGTCGCGCTCCTCCCGGATCTCCTGGGCCACGATCTTGGCGTCGATGTCCTGGACCTTGAACGCGGCCGGCTTCTCCGGCGACGGCTTGCCCTCGCCGCGCTTCTCGAGCCGGTCCGGCTCCATCTGCATGGCGGGCAGCAGGATGCAGCCGGCGAGCGGCAGCGCGAGGGCGGCGAGGAGGAGGGGGCGGGTGCTCATAGGACGCGCGAGAAGTCAGCAATACCACGCTCGATGAGCGCCAGCGCCTCCTCGAATTGGGCCCGCGTGCCTCCGTAGGGGTCCGGGACGTCGAAGCGCCCGAAGCGCCCCAGCCGCTGCACGCGGCCGCGGGCGGTGGGGCAGAGCTGCTCGACCGCGCGCTGCTGCTCCTCGTCCATCACCAGCACGAGGTCGGAGGCGGTGACGAGCGACGGGGTGAGCTGGCGGGCGCGGTGCCGGGAGAGGTCGAGGCCGCGGGCCTGCAGGAGCGCCTGGGCCATGGGATCGGCCGGGCGGCCCACCAGCGCGGCGAGGCCGGCGGACTGCACCGTGGCCGCTTCGCGGCCCTGGGCGGCGAGGTGGGCGCGCAGCAGGGCCTCGGCCATGGGGCTGCGGCAGATGTTGCCGATGCAGACGGTGAGGAGGCGGGTGAACATGGGGGGGGTGGGGGACGGGCGGGGAGCTTATCGCAGTTGCCCTGCGGTTCAGCCGCGGCGCCGGCCCAGGGCGATCGCCTCACGCGCGATGGCGGCGTAGGTGAGCGCGAACTCCCGCCGTCGCCCGGGCAGCGCCGCCCTCGCCCGCTCGGCGCAGGCGAGGTCCTCGGCGGGGTCGTGGTCGCGCCATGCGGAAGCGAGGGCGTCGGCCAGCGCCTCGGGGTCGCGAGGGTCGAAATACGCGCCACGCTCCGGCGCCTGCTCCCGATGCACCGGGATGTCCGAGAGGACGACCTTCTTCCCGAGCGACTTCGCCTCCTCCACGCTCGTGCTCCAGCCCTCGAAGAGAGACGGGTTCACCAACGCGACGGCGTTGCGCATCATCCAGGCCAGGTCGGCGTAGGGCACCATCCCGAGGATGGGCATCTGCTCATCGACCCCTGCCTCGCGCATCCGGGCCTGGAGCCTCGTGAAGTAGTCGGGCTGGCGGTAATCGTGTGTGTTGCCGGTGCAGACGATCGTGACCCGCTCGCCGCGGCTGCGCAGAATCGCGAGCGCGTCCACCACCACGCCGTGGTTCTTGTGGGCCCAGAACTGGTTGGGGAGCAGCAGGAAACGGCCGGGGAGCTGGTGGCGCTCGGGCACGCCGGCCGGCGCCTCCGAAGATGGCGCCTCGGGGGCGACGACGAATCGTAGGACGCGGACGCGCCCGGCGGCTTCGGGGAACAGCTCCTCGATGTCCCGGCGGGCCGTGTCGCTGCTGGCGATCACCAGGGTTGCCTCGCGGATCGCCAGCGCGAAGGTCCGATCCCGGAACGCGAGCTCGCCGGGCTGGAAGAACTCCGGCAGTCGCCGGTGCTGGACGTCCGGGATCCAGTTGATGGCGGGGAGGTGGCGCGGGTTCCCTACGTCGGAGTGGGAGATCAGCTCGACGCCCTCGGCCAGGAGGCGCCGCTCCAGCAGCAGGTCGGAGCGGACGATGTTCTTCACCACGTATCGAAACCTGCACGGGACGCTGCCCTCGCGCAGGATGCGCAGGGGAACATCCCTGCTCACCTGACCCACGGGGATCTCCACGTGCGGCGGATGAAAGACGTACGACTCGACCCCGGCCTCCGGCGCGTCGCGGAGCGCGGAGAAGAGGTTGCGGTAGTAGTTCACGCCGCCGTGCCACCCGCTGGCGTCTTGAACCACGAAGCCTACCCGCATCAGGCGGCTCCCCTCTGGAACCAGGCGCAGTACTCGCGCACTCCGTCTCGCCAGTTCGTGCGCGGACGCCAGCCGAGATCGCGGCCCACCCGGGGGTCAGCGACCAGTCGGTCGGGATCTCCCGGGCGCGGTGCGCCCGAAAAGAGCGGCCCGGCGACGCCGAGCGCCGCCGCCGCCTGCTCAACGATCTCCCGGACGGTGACCGCCTCACCGGAGCCGCCGTTCACCACGAAGCCGCCGGCGCTCGCGCGCGAGGCGGCCTGAACGAGCAGGCGCGCGGCGTCCTCGACGTGGACCCAGTCGCGCGCCTCGCCACCGGAGCCGAAGAAGGTTCGCTCGCCGCGGGAGAGCTTCCCGCAAGCATCCCAGAGCAACTGCTTCCGCAATCCGGGGCCGTAGACCGAGAACAGCCGAACCGCGGCGGTGCGGGTTCCATGAAACCGGCCGTACTCGGCGCAGAGCTGCTCGGCCATGAGCTTGTGGAAGCCGTAGACCGACTCGGGGCGCGGCGGCCGGCTCTCGGCGGCGGGGGCGTTGCCGGTGGACCCGTAGACCGCCGCGCTGGAGGGAACGACCACGGCAGCGTCTGGCGCCCGTCGCCTCACGTAGTCGAGCACCGCCGCGGTGGAGGCCACCGTGCGCTCGAAGTCCTCGCCCGGGCGCTGCATCGACAGCCCCACCGAGGCGCCGCCGGCGCAGTGGACCACCAGGCCCGGTGTGCCGCCCCAGGAGTCGAGCGCGCCCGGAGCGACGTGCGCTCCCACCCACTGGGAGAGGCCCCAGGTCCGCCACTCCTCCGCCGGCCAGCCGCCATGGCCGATGCCGTGCACCTGCCACCCCTCGCGGGCGAGCGCGCGGGCGAGGTGGCGGCCGATGAAGCCGGCGGCGCCGGTGACGAGGGCGAGTCGGTGGAGCAGTTCGGCCATGTGAACCGCCGATTCTGCCTCTCGCCGGAGTCGCAGTCCAATCGAGCGCCGGCACGCGCGCGCAGGCGCTGACCTCGACTCGCGATCGCGATTCGCCTAGAGTTGCGCATCTCTGGCGGGGCGGGCGCGACCTCTGTTCCGGGCATCCGCCATCCAGTACCCGGAAGCCTTCCGCGACCCCTCCTGCTCCTCGAGGTGCCCGCCATGAAGGCGCAACTGTTCTGGCTTCTCCGTCGCTTCTTCCCGAGCCTGGACGTGCGTCGGCAGCTCGGCGCGCACGTCGACATCCACCCCTCGGCCGTCCTTCTGCCTTCGTTCAGGGTGGAGCTGCGCTCACCGGTGCCGGGGCGGTGCTACTTGCGAATCGGTGCTGACTGCATGGTGGGGGGCAACTTCATCTTCGAGTCTTCCGAGGGTCTGGTGACGCTGGGCGAGCGGGTCTTCTTCGGCGCCAGCAACGTCATCTGTCGAAGCCGCATCGAGTTGGAGTCCGACATCTTCGTCGCCTGGGGCTGTTACCTCTACGATCACAACTCCCACTCCCTCGACTACCGTGAGCGGCGAAAAGATCTGCAGCGCCAGCTCGCCGATTTCCGTTCCGGAAACCCGAACTTCATCGCGTCCAAGGACTGGAGCGTGGTGCAGAGCGAGCCGATCGTGGTGAAGAGCGATGCCTGGCTGGGTATGCACGCCACGATCTTGAAGGGGGTCACGATCGGAGAAGGAGCAGTCGTTGGGGCAGGAAGCGTCGTCACGCGCGACGTCGAGCCCTGGAGCGTCGTGGGTGGCAACCCGGCCAAGACGCTCAAGAAGATTTCTCCGGATCTCTGCCCGCCGGGCGTCCCAGAGGATCAGGCTTGACAGCGGACCTCGGGACTCGGGGTCGGGAGCGGGTTCGGCGCGTCGGCCTCACAGGAATCGCCACCCTTGCATCGCAGGGAGTAAAGATCGCCACCGGTCTGGTGTCGATCCCGATGACTGCCCGCTATCTCGGGCCGGAGCGCTTCGGGCTCTGGCTCTTGCTCGGGAGCTTTCTCTCCTGGGTCAGCTTGGTAGACCTCGGCCTGAGCAATACGCTGACGACCGAGTTGGCTCGGGCCGACGGGAGAGAGGATAGCGCGAGCCCGCCGATCCTCGTCTCGAGTGCCGTATTTCCGGTACTGGTGATCGCGGCTTCTATCCTGCTCGTGTTCTCGATGCTGTATCCGTGGGCCAATTGGGCGCACCTCCTCAACTCCACGAGCGCGGCGGCATCGGGCGAAGTCGGACCGGCGCTTGCGGTCACGGCCATCATCTTCTCGGTCCGACTGCCACTAGGAATCATTGGCCGGATCTACTCCGCCTACCAAGAGGGCCATCGCTACCAACTCTGGTCCGGTGTTGGCAGCACGGTGGCGGTCGCCGGTCTGATCGGGGCCCTGGTCACACACGCCACGCTCCCCGTGCTTCTGGCGACCTTCTACGGCCTGGGTCTGGTGGGCGACGTCTTTGCCGCCGCGGAGACATTCGCCTTGCGCAGGCCTTGGCTCATTCCTCGCCTCCGGAACTTCGACCTCCGGGTCGCGCGGTCGCTCCTCGCTACGGGTCTGATGTTCTGGATCGCACAAGTTGCGGTGGTCCTGCTCCTCGAGACCGACTTGCTGGTCGTGACCCGGATGTTTGGTGTCGCGGCGGTCGCCGAGTACGGCGTCGCGCTTCGACTCTACGGGCTGGTCTCGCTGGTACAGATGGCCTTCGCCAGCTCGCTGTGGCCCGCTTACGCGGAGGCGCTGGCGCGCCGGGATCTTCTCTGGGTGAAGGCCATATTCACCCGCTCCGTGGTCTTGGGGGCCGCATGGGCCGTCCTCGCCAGCGCGGTCATCCTGCTCCTCGGTAACTGGGCGGTGCGGCTTCTGATCGGCGGCGAGACCTCACCCGGTATCGGACTGCTCGCCGCGATGGCCAGTACGGCCATCCTCACGGCCGTGGCGCAGTCGCTTGCCATGCTCCTCAACGGCCTAGGCGAGATTCGTATCCAGGCCTGGTTCGGCATGGGAACCGGCCTGTTGAACGTGGCCGTCTCGGTGGTACTCGCGAAAGTACTCGGGCTGCCGGGCGTGGCCCTGGGAACAACGGTAGCGGTCGTTCCCAATCTTGCGATCTCTGCGTGGTTCCTGCGGCGGCGCGTCCAGGTGCTCAAATTCGAGGCTCTTTCGAGCTAGCCGGCCACGAACCCCGCGGCGTCGACGTTGGAATGGAAACGTGGTCTTCTCGGCGCGATGAGCAGCGCTGCCCCTGCCTCGCGCCCCCGCATCAGCGTCATCACGGTCGTGCGCAACGGCGCCGGCACGCTGGCGGACTGCGTCGAGAGCGTGGTCCGTCAGGCGTACCCGAAGCTCGAGTACGTGATCGTGGACGGCGCGTCCACGGACGGCACGGTGGACGTCATCCGGCGCTACGAGGGCCGGCTCGCCCGCTGGGTGAGCGAGCCGGACGGCGGCGTCTACGACGCCATGAACAAGGCGGTCCGGCTGACCACGGGCGACTTCCTCCTCTTCCTCGGCGCCGACGACCAGCTCCTCTGCGACCTGGCCCAGGTCGCGCCCTCGTTGAGGGACTCGCACACCGTCTACTACGGCGACGCCTTCTGGCCGGCCCACAACCGGCGCTACGACGGCCGCTTCGGCCCCGCCAAGCTGGCGGCCCGCAACATCTGCCACCAGGCGATGTTCTACCCGCGCGCCGTCTTCCAGAAGTACTCCTTCGACCTGCGCTACCGGCTCCAGGCCGACTGGGAGCTGAACATGCGCTGCTTCTCCGATCCGGCGCTCCGGTTCGACTACCTTCCCGTGTTGGTGGCCCGCTACAACGACCTCACCGGCAGCAGCACCCGCCAGCGCGACCTCGCGCTCGAGGCCGACTACCCGGGCCTCCTCTGGCGGCACTTCCCGGCGCGCGTGGCCCTGCCGCTCTCGGCGCTGGCCCTGACGGGGCGGGCGCTGCGCCGGCTCGGCGTGCTCGGCGGAGGCCGCCGGTGAACGCGCTCCCGCCCCTGGGCATCGCCATCCCCACCTACAAGCGGCCCGATCAGCTGCGGCTCTGCCTGCGCTCGATCGTCCGCGCCGCCGCTGGGCGCGAGCTCCCCATCCTCGTCGCCGACGACTCGACGGACGACACCAACCTCGGGGTGATCGCGGAGCTTCGGCGCGAGCACCCGGCCCTGATCCACCACCGCAACCCGCGGAACCTGGGGATCGACGCCAACATCGTGAACTCGGTGGACCTCTGCCCGGCGCGCCACGTCTGGATCATGGGCGAGGACGATCGGCTCCTCCCGCAGGCGGTGGACCGCGTCCTGGAGGTGCTGGCGCTCGGGGAGCGGCCCTTCGTCTACGTGAACTACGCCTCTGTGGACGAGTCGCTCACCCTGGTGCTGCGCGAGCGCTCCCTGCCGCTCGCGGCCGACGCGGAGGAGTCCGCCGAGCAGTTCCTGGCCGAGCACGCCTGGTCCATGGGCTTCATCGGCGCCTGCGTCGTGGACAAGGAGCTGTGGGGCTCGGTGCGCCGGGAGCGCTACCTCGGCACCTGGTACGCGCACGCCGGCTCCGTCCTCGAGTACCTCCGCGGCCGGCGGGCGTACCTCGTCTCCGAGCCGCTCGTGCTCAACCGCTGCGGGGCTCCCGGCGCCTTCACCTGGGCCGACTCCACCTTCGACGTCCTCGACGGCTGGCGGCGCATGGTGGCGCTCCTCCGCGGCGGCTACCCGGACCCGGTCTGCGATCGCGCGGTGGAGTCCTTCCAGCGCGCCCACGGGATCGGGAGCATCGCCTTCTTCGCTTACCTGCGCGCGGGGGGCGCGCTCGACCTCCAGAGCTGGCGGCGCTTCGTGCGCGACGGCCCGTGGCCCTGGCGAAACCGAGCCGCGGCCTGGGCGATGGCCCGGCTCGACCGCCGGATCTTCCAGGCGGCCGCCGCTGGCTTGATGGAGCTGCGCCGCCGCAGGAACCGCCGGCTCACGCCCGAGCGGACGCCGCCTCCCTGAGCACCTCCACCGTCCGCTTCGCCGTCTCCATCCAGCTCGACGGCCTGCGCCGCAGCACCGTCGGCCCGGGCCGATCCAGCGCGCGCCGGAGCTGCCAGGGCTGGGAGAAGTCGATCCGGTCCTCGTCCGGCACCCCCACCTCCTCGAACGCCGGCAGGTCGGAGGTGATCACCTTGCAGCCGAGCGCGGCCGCCTCGACGGCGGGGAGCCCGAACCCCTCGTAGCCGCTCGGCAGGAGCACCGCCTCCGCCCCGGCGTAGAGCCGGCGCACCTCGGCGTAGGGCACGAAGCCGAGGTGCACCACCTCCTCGGCGATGCCGAGTTGGCGGGCTAGCCTCTCGAGGCCGGGCCAGCGCTTCGTGCGCAGCCCGGTGAGCACCAGCTTCGCCCGCACGGCGCCGAGCCGGCGCAGGGCGGCGTAGGTGTGGAAGAGCAGCTCGTGGTTCTTGTGCGCGAAGGTGGCGGCGGGGAAGTAGAGGTAGGGCCCGCCCACCGGATCGGCCGGCTCGGGCCGGGTCCCGGGGGCGAAGCCGCTCTGGATCACGGTGACCTTCCCCTCCGGGCAGCCGCGCTCCACCAGCGTGCGGCGGGTGAACTCGGAGATGGCGATCACCCGGTCGGCGCGCGCGAGGCTGCGGCCGTAGGCGCCGGCGCGGAAGATCCGCTCGGCGAGCGGGATGTTCTCGGGGTGGTAGAGGTGCTGCACGTCGTGGACGGTCAGCACCGCCGGCGCGCGCACCTGGCGCGGGAAGATCGACTGCTGCGGAAAGAGCACCGCGTCGGGGGCCAGGCGGGCGAGCGCCTCCTCCATGCCGCGGGCCCGGTACGGCGTCACCGCCTCCAGGATGCGCTCGGCGACGACGCGGCGCGCCCGGACCTCCACGGTGACGCGCCGCGCGCCGGGGGTCTCGAGGCTGGCGGCGAGGTCCCGGTCCATCACCGCCCAGACCTCGTCCGGCGCCGCGGCGGCCGGCAGCGCCGCCATCAGCTCCCGGACGTAGGTCTCGGCGCCGCCCACCTGTCCCGGGCGCAGGTGCAGGAGGCTCACGGCGAGCTTCATCGGTTCTGATCCTAGCCCGTTTCGGGGTAGAACCGGCGACCATGACGTCCCTCTCGGTCCTGGTCCCGGCCTACAACGAGGAACACCTCGTCGCCACCTCCCTCGAGCGGCTCACGGTGCTCGAGGAGAGCCCGCACCTCGAGCGCGTCGAGGTGATCGTGGTGAACGACTGCTCGCGGGACCGCACCGCCGAGGTGCTGAGGGAGTTCGAGCGGAAGGTCGCCGCCCGGCCGAAGGGCAAGATCGAGTGGATCTTCCTCGAGCACCCGGTGAACCAGGGCAAGGGCGCCGCCATCCGCACCGCCCTCGCGCGCGCCTCCTGCGAGCTGTCGGTCATCCACGACGCCGACCTCGAGTACCACCCGCGGGACCTGCTGCGCATCGTGCGGGTCTTCGTGGAGGAGCAGGCCGACGCGGTCTTCGGCTCGCGCTTCGCCGGCGCCGAGGCGCGGCGGGTGCTGCACTACCGGCACCAGCTCGGCAACAAGCTCCTCACCTTCCTCACCAACGTCGCGACCGACCTCAACCTCACCGACATGGAGACCTGCTACAAGGCGGTGCGGACCGAGCTCCTCAAGTCGATCCCGCTCTTCTCCAACGACTTCCGGCTCGAGCCGGAGCTCTCCATCAAGCTCTCCAAGCGCGGCGCCCGCATCTTCGAGGTGCCCATCAGCTACTCGGGGCGCACCTACCAGGAGGGCAAGAAGATCAACTGGCGCGACGGCGTGAAGGCGCTCGCGGCCATCGTGCGCTTCACCCTCTCCGACCGCGTCTACACCGCGGACGCCTACGGCAGCCAGATCCTGGGCCGGCTGGCGCGCGCCCCCCGCTTCAACGCCTGGATGGCCGAGGTGATCCGCCCCTACTGCGGCCAGCGGGTGCTCGAGATCGGCAGCGGCACCGGCAACATGACCTGCAACCTGGTGCCGCGCCAGCGCTACGTCGCGAGCGACATCAACCCGCTCTACCTCGAGTCGCTGAAGGCGCTCACCCCCGACCGCCCCTACCTCACCACCCAGTTCACCGACGTCACCCAGGCCGACTCCTTCCCGCGGCTGCCGGAGGGGTTCGACACGGTGGTCTGACTGAACGTCATCGAGCACGTCGAGGACGACGGCGCCGCCCTGCGCAACATCCGCGCGGTGCTCGCGCCGGACGGGCGGGCGGTGATCCTGGTGCCGCAGGGCCCCTGGAACATGGGCACCCTCGACGCGGTGCTGGGGCACAAGCGGCGCTACACCGAGGAGAGCCTGCGCGCGCTGGCCGAGGCGAGCGGCTTCCGGGTGAAGGAGCTGCGCACCTTCAACCGCATCGGCACGGTGGCGTGGTGGCTCAACGGCAAGGTGCTGCGCCGGCGCAGCTTCGGGCTCGGGCAGGTGCTGGCGCTCAACGCGCTCACCCCGCTCTTCAAGGCGCTCGAGCCGGCGCTGCCGGTCCCGGCGCTCTCGCTCGTCGCCGTCCTCGAGCCGGCCCAGGCCGCCGCCCCCGCCGCGGCCGGGAGCGAGGGCGAGGTCACGTCGCCCAGGGCTGGCTCGGCGTCCCGCTGAGCCCGGTCCCGGCGCCCTGCCGGAGCTGCGCCGCCACCCCCTGGTAGCTGTGCAGCTTGTTCGAGCGCGAGACCACCTGCACCTCGCCGTCCTCGGCGAGGACGCGGCGCACCAGCTCCTCGCCCATGGACGGCACCAGCTCGAGCGGGCCCTCGCAGTAGCTGCAGCTGCGGGCGTGATCGCTCCCGAGCGCGCCGCACTGGCGGCAGCGCCAGCCGTCGGCGTCGAAGTCCGACTCGAGCAGCAGCCGCGAGACGCGCCGCTCGTTCAGCGCCAGCACCACGTCCTCGAGCCCGAGCACCGACAGGGAGCCGCGCAGCGCCTGGCCCACGGTCCCGTCGATGCGCGCGAGCTCGTCCCGGGCGCGCTGCGCGGCGAGCGCCTCCTGCGCCCGCGCCAGCACCTCGTCGCGCCCCTCGCGCCGGCCGTCGTTCCCCTCGGCCGGAGCGGGGTAGCGCGCCACGATCCGCTCCTTCACCCGCTCCGGCAGCTCGCGCTCGAAGCTGGAGAGCGCCTGCCGCGGGCCGAAGAGCACCACCCGGCTGCGCGGGGCGGCCTCGAACAGGTGGACCAGCTCGTCGGCGGCGAGCCGGCGGAAGCGGGCCAGCAGCTGATCCACGTGGCGGGCGTTCTTCTCCGCCCGCTCGAACTGCTCCTGGGCGCCGGCGCTGAAGGTGTCGTCTCCCACGCGCCGCGGCATGGGGCCGGCGACGGTGACCTCGTTCGTCACCTCGCCCATGGCCACCTGGTAGAGGTGCGCGCCGCGGACGGAGACCACGGCCAGGAGCGCCGGCTCGAGCTCGGCGGCGAGCTGGCTGAGCGGGAGCAGCCGCGGGACGCGGTCGAGGAGCAGCTGGTTCGCGAGCGGCGCCTGGAAGTAGAGCGGCTTCCAGAGCCCGATGGCGCTGCAGGCGAAGAGGGCGAGCCCCCGCTGCCCCTCCCCGGCGGTGCGGTCGCAGACCTCTCCCACGTGGTCGCGCACCAGGTCGAGGGTGCGCGCGAGCCCCTCCTCCTCGCCCCTGGGCCGGCCGGCGAGCGCCGCCCGCATCCGCTCCTGGGTGTAGACGCGCACCCGCTCCCGCTGCTGCTCGTCGCTCCAGCGGATGTCGAGGTACAGGCTGACGACGGGATCCTTCTCGCTGCGCACCCGCGAGAGCTCGGCGAGGTGCGTCCTCAGCTCTTGGGAGGTCATCGAGGCAAAACCTGTCCACGGGGGCCCCTCGAGTCGAGAGCACCGTTGCGGCCGCGGCCGTTCCGGGGTTACACGGCTGACCGTGCCACTCCTCGACGCCATCCGGGTGCTCGCCGCCTTCGAGCCGCCGCGGGACCTGCCGCCCTGCGACCTCGACGATCTCGCCAACGTGCTCGAGGCCCACGGGCTCGCGCCGATGGCCTCCTACCACGTGGAGTCCCGCCCGCTGGGCGCCGGGCTGCCCGCCCGCTTCCGCGAGCGGCTGCTCACCAACTACACCGGGATCGTCAACGACAACGTCTTCAAGCTGGTCACCCTCAAGGGCGCGCTCCGCGAGCTGAAGGACGTGCGGACGGTCCTGCTCGGCGCGGCGGCCACGGTGGACTGGCTCTACCCGCACCTCGCCTTCCGCCCCTTCGGCGAGCTGCGGCTGGCGGTGCGGGGCGAGGACGGAGCGCGCTTCGCCGCCGGGCTGGGGGGCGAGCTCCGGCCGGTCTCGACCGGCGCCGGCGGGCACACGGCGGTCTTCTCGGACGGGCGCATCGAGCTGCGCATCCAGGAGGGGCTGGTGGAGGGGGCGGGCGAGGACGCCGGCCTCTTCGAGCGAGCGGTGCCGTTCCGGGCGGTCGGCCCGGGCGCGGCGCGGCCCGCGCCGGAGGACGCGCTCCTGCTCGCGGTGGCCGACCAGGCGCTCGAGGGGCTGCACGCGCAGCTCATCACCTACGTGGACGTGCGGGAGCTGGTGCGGCTGGAGCTCGATCCGGCGGCGCTGCGCGCCCGCGCCGAGGCGGCGGGGCTCTCCCGGGCGCTCTGGGGCTCGCTCACGCTCACCGGCTGGTACTTCCCCGAGGTGAGCGAGCGGGCGCTCGCCTTGCGGCCGGAGCTGGGGGCGGCCGAGCGCAAGGCCGTGGAGGCGGTGGTGGAGAGCGCGCGCGATCCCGGCCGGCTGCGGGTGCTGCGGGGCGAGCAGGAGGCGGCGCGGGCGGTGGTGGGGCCGGGGAAGAGGTAGGCGGGGGCGGGCGTGGGGGTGGGCCGCTGAGGTCGGGAGGGCCGCCCCTCCCCGGCCCTCCCCGTGCGACGGGGAGGGAGGGGGCCTGGGGGTGCCCTGGGGCGGGGAGGAAGCACTTCGGCGCAGGCTCGCGGTGCGAGCTCCTTCCCCTCTCCCGCGCAGCGGGGGAGGGTCAGGGAGGGGGGGTAACCCGCTGCACCCTTGTGGTATCTTCCCGCCGCTGTTGAAGAAAGGACGGACGCGTGAAGATCGCCGTGATCGGCACCGGCTACGTCGGCCTGGTGACCGGAACCTGCTTCGCCGAGTCGGGCCACCAGGTCACCTGCGTGGACAAGGATCCGCGCAAGATCGAGATCCTGGAGTCGGGCGGCCTCCCCATCTACGAGCCCGGGCTCGACGAGCTGGTGAAGCGCAACGCGCGCGACGGCCGGCTGCGCTTCACCACCCGCATCGACGAGGCCGTGCCGGGCGCGGAGGTGGTCTTCATCGCCGTCGGCACCCCGCCCGGCGAGGACGGCTCGGCCGACCTCTCCTACGTGCTCGCCGCCGCCGAGGAGATCGGCCGCGCCCTCACCGGCTACGCGGTGGTGGTGAACAAGAGCACCGTCCCGGTCGGCTCGGCCGACAAGGTGGCGGCGGTGATCTCGGCGGTCACGAAGCAGCCCTTCGACGTCGCCTCCAACCCCGAGTTCCTCAAGGAGGGGGCGGCGGTCGAGGACTTCATGAAGCCCGACCGCGTGGTGGTGGGCACCTCCTCGCCGCGCGCCCGCGAGGTGATGGGCGAGCTCTACGCCCCCTTCGTGCGGGTGGAGCAGCCGGTGCTCTTCATGGACACCCGCTCCTCCGAGCTCACCAAGTACGCCGCCAACGCCATGCTGGCGACCCGCATCAGCTTCATGAACGACGTGGCGGCGCTCTGCGAGCGGCTCGGCGCCGACGTGGACGCGGTCCGCCGCGGCATGGGCTCGGACAAGCGCATCGGCTTCCCGTTCCTCTTCCCCGGCGTGGGCTACGGCGGCTCCTGCTTCCCCAAGGACGTGCGCGCGCTCCTCAGCATGGGGCGCGGGGTGGGGCTCGACTTCGACCTCCTGCGCGCGGTGGAGCGGGTGAACGAGAAGCAGAAGCACCTGCTGCTCGAGAAGGCGCAGAAGCACTTCGGCTCGCTGGCGGGCAAGCACTTCGCCGTGTGGGGCCTGGCGTTCAAGCCGCGCACCGACGACATGCGCGAGGCGCCGAGCGTGACGCTCATCGAGGGGCTCACCGGCGCCGGCGCCACCGTGCGCGCGCACGACCCGGTGGCGGAGCGGACCGCCCGGCAGGTCATCGGGCCCCACGTCGCCATCGCCGACGACGCCTACGCCGCGGCGGAAGGGGCCGACGCGCTCTTCCTCGTCACCGAGTGGAGCGAGTTCCGCATGCCGGACCTCGACCGGCTGAAGCGCGTCATGCGCCAGCCGGTGCTCTTCGACGGCCGCAACGTCTGGGACGCCGCCCGGGTCCGCGCCGCCGGGTTCACCTACTACGGGGTCGGCAGGGGAGCGAAGCAGTAGGCGCGGCTTCGGGGCCGCCCCTCCCCGGCCCTCCCCGTGCGACGGGGAGGGAGGGCTCCGCGGCGGACCCAGCGCACCTCCTCCCCTCTCCCGCGCAGCGGGAGGGAGACCGTCCCTTTTCCCCGAGGGTATCTCCTTCCCTCTCCCGCGGAGCGGGGGAGGGACAGGGAGGGGGTGCGACCCCGAGGTCATCAGGGAGGGGGCACCCTCCGCGTTCCTCGCCCGCCCGCCCCCGGCGCGGTACCGTTCCCCGGTGTCCCGCCCCGTCGCCCTGCTCGCCGCGCTCCGGCCGCGGCAGTGGACCAAGAACCTGGCG
>JAJXVM010000360.1 GCA_021782135.1 Myxococcales bacterium
TCGGAGCGGGAGTCGCCCCGGGGCCCGCGGCCGCCGCCGCGCCCTCGTCGAGCAGCGCGATCGCCTCGCCGATCGCGACCGTGTCGCCGGGCTGCTTGAGCACGCGCGCCAGCACCCCCGAGACCGGCGCCGGCAGCGCCACCGTGGCCTTCTCGCTCTCGACCTCCACCACCGGCTCGTCGGCCTTCACCGCCTCGCCCTCCTTCTTGAGCCAGGTGCCGATGGTGGCCTGGGTGATCGACTCCCCGATGGTCGGGACGCGCAGCTCGACGGACATGTGGTCTCTCCCTGGCGAGCCCTAGGCGACGCGCGCCCGCGAGCTCGACCCGATGGCCTGCGACACGAGGGCCTGCTGCTCCAGCTTGTGGCGCGTGGCGGAGCCGGCGGCCGGCGACGCGCTCGGTGGCCGGGTCAACCCGGTGAGCTCGCAGGAACCGCGCAGCAGCGGCCCGAGGTGGCGATCCACGTAGTCCCAGGCGCCCATGTTCCGGGGCTCCTCCTGCACCCAGGTCACCTCCACCCCCGGGCGGTAGCGGGCGAGCTCCGCGCGCACCGCCTCGCCGTCGAGCGGATAGAGCTGCTCCAGCCGCACGATGGCCACGTCCCGGGCGTGCTGCTCCTCGCGCGCGGCGAGCAGCTCGTAGAAGATCTTCCCGGTGCAGAGCACCACGCGGCGCACCGCCTCGGCGCTCTCCACGCCGTCGTCCCCGATGACGGTCCGGAACCGGCCGAGGGAGAGCTCCTCCCGCCGCGACACCGCCCGCGGGTGGCGCAGCAGGCTCTTCGGCGACATCACCACCAGCGGCTTGCGCCAGGGCGCGAGCACCTGCCGGCGCAGCGCGTGGAAGATCTGCGCCGGCGTGGTGAGGTTCACCACCTGCCAGTTGTCCTCCACCGAGAGCTCCAGGAACCGCTCCAGGCGGGCGGAGCTGTGCTCCGGCCCCTGCCCCTCCATGCCGTGCGGGAGCAGGAGCGTCAGCCCGGAGAGCTTGTTCCACTTCGCCTCGGAGGAGGCGAGGAACTGGTCCAGCACCACCTGCGCCGCGTTCACGAAGTCGCCGAACTGGGCCTCCCAGATGACGAGCCCGTCCGGCATCTCCAGGCTGTAGCCGTAGTCGAAGGCCAGCACGGCGGCCTCGGAGAGCGGGCTGTCGCGCAGCTCCACCGGCCCCTGCCCCGGCCGCAGGTGCGCGAGGGGCAGGTAGGGGCGGTTCGACTGCACGTCGTAGAGCACGCCGTGGCGGTGGCTGAAGGTGCCGCGCCCGCTGTCCTGCCCGGACAGGCGCACCCGGACTCCCTCCCAGGCGAGGCTGCCGTAGGCCAGCGCCTCGGCCATCCCCCAGTCGAGCGGCCGCTTCCCGGCGGCCATCTCGGCCCGCCCCTCCAGCAGCCTCGCCACCTTGGGGTGCACGTTGAACCCGGCAGGCGGCGTGACCAGCACCTTCGCCACCTCGGCCAGCTCCTCCGACTTCACCGCCGTCTCCACCGGCGGCGCGCCGGCGATGGCCCCGCCGCGGTAGTTCCGCTCCGCCCCCTCCAGCACCGGCGGCGCGGGGGTCACGGCGATGGCGGCGCTGGAGTGGTAGGCCTCCTCGAGCCCGGCGCGGTACCCGGACGCGCGCGCCGCGAGCTGCTCCGGCGTCGCCACCCGCTCGCGCTCCAGCCGCTCGGCCTCGAGCTTCGGGAGGGAGGGGCGGCCGGCGATGGCCCGGTACATGACCGGCTGCGTGAACGAGGGCTCGTCCCCCTCGTTGTGGCCGTGGCGGCGGTAGCACCAGAGGTCGATGACCGCGTCGCGGTGGAAGCGCTGGCGGAAGTCTACCGCCAGCAGCACCACCTGGGCCACCGCCTCCAGATCCTCGCCGTTCACGTGGAAGACCGGGACCTGGAGCATGCGGGCGACGTCGGTCGCGTAGGTGGTCGAGCGGCCGTCGTGCGGCGAGGTGGTGAAGCCCACCTGGTTGTTCACCACCACGTGCAGCGTGCCGCCCACGGAGTAGCCCTCCAGCGCGGCCAGGTTGAGCGACTCGGCCACGATCCCCTGGGCGGCGAAGGCGGCGTCTCCGTGGACCAGCAGCGGCAAGACCTCCTTGCGCTCGACGTCGCCGCGCCGGTCCTGCTTGGCCCGGACCCGGCCCTGCACCACCGTGTCCACCCACTCGAGGTGGCTCGGGTTGAAGGAGAGCGACACCAGCACCTTGCCGTCGGGGGTCTCGCGCTCGCCGGTGTAGCCGAGGTGGTACTTCACGTCCCCGCCGGTCCCGCCGATGACGGCCCGGTCGCGGAACTCCGCGAAGATCTGGCGCAGGGGCTTTCCGCAGATGTTGGCGAGGACGTTGAGGCGGCCGCGGTGCGCCATGCCGATGGTCACGTCGCGCACGCCGTGTCCCACCGCCCGGTCGATGCAGAGCTCCACCAGCGCCACCAGCGCCTCGGCCCCCTCCACCGAGAAGCGCTTCGCGCCCAGGAAGCGCGTCCCGAGGAACTGCTCCAGGGCCTCGGCCTGCATCACCTTCTCGTAGAGCCGGAGCTGGACCTCGGGGGCGAGGGTGATGTGGTTGCGCGAGCGCTCCATCCGGTCCTGCAGCCAGCCGCGCAGCTCCCGGTCGTGCAGGTGGGCCAGCTCCACCCCGATGGTCCGGCAGTAGGTCTCCTCGAGCCGCGCCCGCAGCGCGCCGAGCGAGGAGGTGCCCGCCGACTGCGGATCCCCGGCGGCCACCGGGCGGTCGAGGTCGGCCTCGGAGAGGCCGAAGGACTCGAGCGGGAAGCCGAAGCCCTCGTGGCGGGGGCGGGCGAGCCCGAGCGGATCGAGGCTGGCGCGCAGGTGGCCGTGGTCTCGATAGGCCTCGACCAGCTTGTCCACCCGGTACTGGAAGGCGTCCTCGAAGCGGGGCGCCGGCGCGGCCGCGCGGGTCGGGGCCGCGAGCTCGCCCGGCGCGGCGGCGGCGAAGCGGTCGTCCCCGAACCGCCCCTCGGGCGGCGGGGCGACCTCGCCCTCCGGGCGCGGCAGCTCGTCGAAGTACGACCGCCACTCCGCGGGGACGGTGGACGGGTCGCGCAGGT
>JAJXVM010000069.1 GCA_021782135.1 Myxococcales bacterium
CGCGGCCCCGCCGCTCACCCCCGCCCAGGCGGCCGCGCTGGCCGCCGTGGAGGAGGCGGCGGGGACCTTCGTCCCCTTCCTGCTCCTCGGCGTCACCGGCTCGGGCAAGACCGAGGTCTACCTGCAGGCCATCGCCCGCGCCCGGGCCCGCGGGAAGGGGGCCCTGGTGCTGGTGCCGGAGATCGGGCTCACCCCGCAGCTCGCCGGCCGCTTCCGCGCCCGCTTCGGCGCCGACGTGGCGGTGCTCCACAGCGGCCTCACCCCGCCCGAGCGCCACGCCGAGTGGCTGCGCCTGCGGCGCGGCGAAGCCCGCATCTGCGTCGGCGTGCGCAGCGCCGTGTTCGCCCCGGTCGAGGACCTGGGGGTCATCGTGGTGGACGAGGAGCACGACTCGTCCTTCAAGCAGGAGGAGGGGCCGGCCTACCACGCCCGCGACCTGGCGGTGGTACGCGCCCGCCTCGAGCGGGCGGTGCTGCTGCTCGGCTCGGCCACGCCGTCGCTGGAGACGCTCGAGAACGCGCGCCGGGGGCGGTACCGCCGGCTGGAGCTGCCCGCGCGCGTGGACGGCCGCCCCATGCCCGAGGTGGAGATCGTGGACCTGGCGCGCCGGCGCCAGCCGGGCCAGGCGCGGCCGGGGCTCGGGCTCATCTCCCCGCGCCTGGCGGAGCTGCTCCGGGAGACCCGGGACGCCGGCCGGCAGTCGATCCTGTTCCTCAACCGGCGCGGCTACGAGACGCTGGTGGTCTGCGAGGACTGCGGGCGGGAGGAGCGGTGCGAGCAGTGCTCGGTCGCGCTCACGTACCACCGGCGGCGCAACGTCCTCGCCTGCCACTACTGCGGCCGCTCGCTGCCGGTCACGCCGGAGTGCCCTGCCTGCGGCGGCGTGCGCCGCGGGGTCGGGGTGGGGACCGAGCAGGTGGAGGCCGGGGTCCGGGAGCTCCTCCCCGGGGCGCGGGTGGAGCGACTCGACCGGGACGCGGTCGCCGGGGCCGACGCGCTCGCCTCGGTGCTGGCCCGCTTCGCCCGGCGCGAGCTCGACGTGCTGGTGGGCACGCAGATGATCGCCAAGGGGCACGACTTCCCCGGCGTCACCCTGGTCGGCGTGATCCTCGCCGACACCTCGCTGGCGCTCCCCGACTTCCGCGCCCGCGAGCGCACCTTCCAGCTGCTCACCCAGGTGGCCGGGCGCGCCGGCCGCGGCGGCGAGGCGGGGCGGGTGGTGGTGCAGACCTGGCACCCGGAGGAGCCGGCGGTGGCGTGCGCCCGGACCCACGACTACGCCCGCTTCGCCGAGGCGGAGCTGGCGTTCCGGGAGCGGGCCGGCTACCCGCCCTTCCGCCGCATGATGGCGGTCCGGGTGGAGGGGAGCGAGGCGGGGGCGAGGCGCACCGCCGAGGCGCTCGGGCAGGCGGCGCGGCCGGTCCTGGGCCGGGCCTCCATGCTCGGCCCCGCGCCCGCCGCCATCGAGCGCATCCGGGGCAGGAGCCGGTGGCACCTGCTCTTCCAGGCGCCCGACGCGCCCTCCCTCCGGCCCATCCACCGGGCCCTCGCCCGGGTGGCCCAGCGGCCGCCGGGCGGGGCGGCGGTCCGCTTCGACATGGATCCCTATTCCATGCTGTAGAACCGGGGACTTGGCGGCAAGGGAGTGCGCCGCCCGTGCTGGCGATTTAGGATCCGCCTTGATAGACTGGACAACTCCATGATTCGAGAAATCGTCATCTGGCCCGACCCCGTCCTCAAGAAGGTCGCGAAGCCGGTGGACGTCGTCGACGACGGCATCCGCCGTCTCCTCGACGACATGGCCGAGACCATGTACGCGGCAGACGGGGTGGGGCTCGCCGCCCCGCAGGTCGCCGTCGACAAGCGCTGCATCGTCATCGACGCCTCGCCCCGCCAGGAAGGGCAGCGGCTCGTCCACCTCGTGAACCCGATCATCGTGAAGGCCGAGGGCGAGACCACCTACACCGAGGGCTGCCTCTCCATCCCCGGCGAGGCCGAGGACGTGGACCGCTTCGCCAAGGTCTGGGTGCGGGCGCTCGACTACTTCGGCAAGCCGTTCGAGCTCGAGTGCGAGGGGCTGCTCGCCATCGCCGCCCAGCACGAGAACGACCACCTCGAGGGCACGCTCTTCGTCGACCACCTCTCGAGCCTGAAGCGCGAGCTCATCCGCCGCCGGATGAAGAAGCTCAAGCAGGAGCGGGCGGCGGAGAAGGCCGAGGAGATCAAGACCGCGGCCAAGCACAACTCGGCCCTTTAGAACGGGGCGCCCCGCACCGTCCCGCCGGCGGAGGGACCCCTCCCCACCCTCGTCACCCCCCTCTTCGGACAGAGCTCCTCCGCCACGCACCGCTCGCAGGCAGGCGCTCGCGCGGCGCAGGTGCGCCGGCCGTGCCAGACGAAGAGCTGGTGCATCCGCCCCCAGCGCTCCTCCGGGTAGAGGGCGCACAGGTCGCGCTCCACCCGGTCCGGGTCCTCGGCCCGCGTGAGCCCCAGCCGGCGCGCCACCCGCCCCACGTGCGTGTCCACCGGGAAGGCCGCCCCGGCCCCGAGGTGGACCAGCACCACCCCGGCGGTCTTGCGGCCCACGCCGGGCAACCGCTCCAGATCCTCCCGGTTGCGGGGCACCCGCCCGCCGTGCTCCGCGGAGATGACGCGCATGGCCGCCACGATGGCCTTGGCCTTGGCGCGGTAGAGCCCGAGGCTGCGGATGCAAGGCCAGAGCGCCTCCGGCCGCGCGGCCGCGTAGGCGGCGGCGTCCGGAAAGCGGGCGAAGAGGGCCGGCGTGGCCTGGTTCACGCGCGCGTCGGTGCACTGCGCCGAGAGCACCACCGACACGAGCAGCTCGAGGTCGCTCCGGAAGTGGAGGGCGATGCGCGCCTCCGGCAGCGCGCGCTCCAGCCGGTCGCCGATCTCCAGCGCGCGCCGGCGCCTGTCTGTCCCGCTCTCTCGCAAGTCGAATCCAGGTGCAACACCGGATGGTATCGGATACTCCCACACCGTCACACCCGATACCGGCTTCGCGCTCGACAAAGCGCCGCCTCCGTGCCAGCCTCCGCACCTGCAAGCAAGGAGGTCGATGACCCTTCCGGGACTCCGGCGCCGCTCCGGCCCCGTTCCCGCAGGACCCGCGCGATGCAGATCAACCTCCGCAAGGCCATGTTCGTGCTGCCGAACCTGTTCACGGTCAGCTCGATCTTCCTCGGCTTCTACGCGATGACGCTCTGCGCGGGCGAACCGACCCCGGCCCAGCTCAACCGCGCCGCCCTGGCCATCTTCTTCGCCATGTTCTTCGACGCCTTCGACGGGCGCGTGGCGCGCATGACGAAGACCCAGTCCGACTTCGGGGTGGAGCTCGACAGCCTCGCCGACGTGGTGAGCTTCGGGGCGGCCCCCGCGCTGCTGGTGTACAAGTGGGCGCTGGCGCCCCTCGGGTTCCTGGGGCTCGCGGTGAGCTTCGCCTTCGCCGCCTGCGGCGCCCTCCGGCTGGCCCGCTTCAACGTGCTCGCGCACCGCGGCGAGAAGGGCTCCTCGCGCTTCTTCGTCGGCCTGCCCATCCCGCTCGCCGCCGGCGCGCTCGTCTCGCTGGTCATCGCGCACTACCGCACCTACGGCGAGCTCACCGCCCCCGCCGATCGGATCCCGGTGGCGGTCGTCGTCGGCGTGCTCTCCTTCCTGATGGTCTCCACCGTCCGCTACCGCACCTTCAAGGACGTCCACCTCTCCTCGAAGAGCCTCCTCATCTTCGCCTTCCTCTGCATCGCCGGTCTGGCGATGGGGATCGTCACCCGCGCGTCGTTCGTCATGGTGGTCTACATGGCGGCCTACATCCTCATGGGCCTCGCCGAGGCGCTGCTGTCGCGCCGGCGTCCGCCGGAGGAGGTGGTGGCCTCGCTGCCGCCCGCGGTCCGCGCCGAGATCGAGGCCGACGAGGCGCTCGAGCCCGACGACGACGACGTTCCCGGGGCGGAGAAGGAAGGCGACGAGTACATCTAGCCCGTGTCCGACCCCCAGCGAAACCCGAGCACCGTCGCCCCCGCCCCCTCCCCGCTCCCGCGCCCCGCCGGCGACTCCAAGCGCGGGCGCGCCGAAGGTCCGCCCGACGGCTGGACGCTGCTCGCGGCCTGGGGACCGTGCGGCTACGTGCCGGTGGCGCCCGGCACCGCCGGGACGCTCGGCGCCATCCCGCTCTTCTGGCTCTTGCGGGACCTGCCGCTCCCCGTCTACCTCCTCACCACCGTCGCCTTCATCGCCCTCGCCAGCCACGCCTCCCAGCGCGCCGGCCGCTACTGGAAGGTGGTGGACGCCTCGCAGATCGTGGTGGACGAGGTGGCCGGCTACCTCGTCACCATGGCCTTCGTCCCCTGGAGCTGGCCGGCGGCGCTGGCCGGCTTCGCCCTCTTCCGGCTCTTCGACGTCGTGAAGCCCTGGCCGGCCTGCTACTTCGACCGCAAGGTGAAGAACGGCTTCGGGGTGGTGATGGACGACGTCATGGCCGGCGTCTGGTCCGCCGCCGTGCTCGAGCTGCTCCTGGTCGGGCTGCGGCTCTGGCGCGGCTGCGAGGGCGTCCACTGGTGGTGCGGCAGGCTCGCGCCATGATCCCCACCGTCGAGATCCTGTCCACCGGGGACGAGCTGCTCACCGGCCAGGTGGTGGACACCAACTCCACCTGGCTCATGGACCGGCTCTGGGACCTCGGGCTCATGGTCCGCCGCAAGACGCTGGTGGCCGACGACCGGACCGATCTCCAGGCGGCCTTGCGCGAGGTGACCTCCCGCGCCGACGTGGTGGTGATGAGCGGCGGGATGGGCCCGACCGAGGACGACCTCACCGCCGAGTGCGTGGCGGCGGTGCTGGGCGCGCCGCTCGAGCTGCACCCGCCCTCGCTCGAGGCCATCGCGCGCCGGTTCCAGCACTTCGGGCGGCCGATGACGCCCAACAACCGCAAGCAGGCGCTCTTCCCGCGCGGCGCCGAGGTCATCCCCAACCGCTTCGGCACCGCGCCGGGGTTCTCGGTCCGGGTCGGGCGGGCGCTGCTCTTCTGCCTGCCGGGCGTGCCGCTCGAGTACAAGGGGCTCTGCGACGAGGCGGTGCTGCCCCGGCTCGCCGCCGGGCTCGAGTCGGTCCCGGCCGGCCGGGTGGTGAAGCTCTTCGGGCTGGGGGAGTCGGCGGCCGACCAGACCATGCGGCCGGTGATGGACGACCCGCGCAACGCCGACGTCCGCTTCGGCTACCGCGCCCACTGGCCCGAGGTCCACGTGAAGTGGACCGTCTCCGGCCCCGCCGCGGCCACCCGCGCCGACCGGATCCGGGGCGAGGTCCGGGCCCTCTTCGGCGAGGCGGTCTGGGGCGAGGGGAAGGACGAGCTGCCCCCGCTCGTGGTCGAGCGGCTCCTGGCCCGCGGAGAGAAGGTGGCCACCGCCGAGAGCTGCACCGGCGGGCTCGTCGCCCAGCTCCTCACCAGCGTGCCCGGCTCCTCGGGCGCCTTCGACCTGGGGGTCGTGGTCTACTCCTACGAGGCCAAGACCGAGCTCGTCTCGGTGCCGGCCGCCCTGCTCGCCGCCCACGGCGCGGTCTCCGAGCCGGTGGCGCGCGCGCTCGCCGAGGGGGCGCGGGCCCGCGGCAAGGCCACCTGGGGGATCGGCATCACCGGCATCGCCGGACCGGGCGGCGGAACGCCGGAGAAGCCGGTGGGCACGGTGCACCTCGCCCTGGCGGGACCGGGCGGGACCTCGCACCTGCAGCGGCTCTACCGCGGCGACCGCGACCGCGTCCGCCGCAGCACCGCCTTCGAGGCGCTCTTCCTGCTGCTCCGGGCCATGCGGTGAGGCGCGTCGAGGCGGCGCTCTTCCTCGGGTCGCTCGCCCTCTTCGCCGCCTTCTCCGGCTCCCGGCTGCTCGCGCCCTCCGCCGCGCCGCACTTCGTCTACCAGGCCGAGGCCTGGCTGCAGGGCCAGCTCCACCTGGCGCAGCCGCCGCCGAACCTGAACGACTGGGCCCGGGTCGGAGAGCGCTGGTACGTGTCCTTCCCGCCCGGCCCGGCGCTGCTGATGCTCCCCGGGGTGGCGCTGCTCGGGCTCGACTTCCCCGACGTCGCCTTCACGGTGCTCCTCGCGGCGCTCGACGTGGTGCTGGTGTTCCGGGTGCTGGAGCGGCTGCGGGAGGCGGGCGAGAGCCGGCGGACCCGCGCCGAGGACGCGGCGCTCTCCCTGCTCTTCGCCTTCGGCACGGTGAACTTCTCCTGCTCCATCCGCGGAGAGGTCTGGTTCACCGCCGAGGTGCTGGGGGTCACCGCCACCTGTCTCTACCTCCTCGCGGCCCACCGCGCCCGCCACCCCTTCCTCGCCGGGCTGGCCTGGAGCTTCGCCGGGATCACCCGCACGCCGCTGCTCTTCTCCGGGATCTTCTTCGCGCTCGAGGTGATCGCGGACGGCGGCGAGCTCGGCGCCCGCTGGCGCGCGCGCGCCACCTGGACCGACCCGGAGCGCTGGCGCAAGGCGGCCCTCTTCGCCGCCGGCGCCGCGCCGCTGCTCGTCCTCGCCGCCGCCCTCAACCAGGCGCGCTTCGGCTCGCCGCTCGACTTCGGCCACGCCCACCTCTGGAACAACCGGGTGAACGCCGACATCCGGCGCTGGGGGCTCTTCTCGCCGCACTACCTCGAGAAGCAGCTCCACGCCGCCTTCACCCGCCTGCCGCACCTCCAGGGCGGGCGGCTCGCCTACGACCCCGACGGCATGTCGCTCCTCCTCACCACGCCGCTCCTCGCCTTCCTGCTCTGGCCCCGGGAGCGGCCGCGGCTCCACCGCATCCTCTGGCTCACCGTGGCGGCGACGGCCCTGCCCGGCTTCCTCTACCAGAACACCGGCTACGTGCAGTTCGGCTACCGCTTCAGCCTCGACTACACGCCGCACCTGTTCGCGCTGCTGGCGCTGGGCGGGCGCCCCTTCGACGCGAAGTTCGTGGCGGCCGGCCTCGCCGGGGTGGCGGTCAACACCTGGGGGGCGCTGGTCTTCGCGGGCGGCTGATCCGCGCGGCCGGCGGAAGCCCGGCTTAGAATCGGTCCATGGCCGCCCCTTCCCCCGAGTTGATCGAGCTCCTGCGCGAGCAGAGCGGCCTCTCGATCGACCGGGAGGGGCGCTTCCTCCACCGCGGCGAGCCGATCACCCACCCGAGGACGCTGGAGGTGCTGTGGCGCTCCCTCGAGCGCGCGCCCGATGGACGCTACCTGGTGCGGATCGGCCGGGAGAGCGGCTACGTGCGGCTCGAGGACGCGCCCTACCTGGTGCGCGGCGCGACCAGGGAGGGGGACGGCTTCCTCCTCCACCTCGGCGACGGCACCCGGGAGCGGCTCGACCCGGACACGCTGTCGATCGACGGCGAGGGGGTGCTGCACGCCGTGGTGAAGGGCGGACACCGCGCCCGCTGCTCGCGCGCCGCCCAGGTGGCCCTCGGGCTCGCGCTGGAGGAGGATCCGGACGCGCCGGCCGGGTTCGCGATGGCGCTCGGCGGGAGCCGCCATCCGCTCGGGAGGGAATGACGCTCCAGGGGGCAGTATCTATCTTGCCGGGGATGGGGAAGGCCCTCGCCCTCCTGGGGCTCCTGGCGGCGCCCGCCCTCGCCTCCGGCCAGTCCTCCACCCTGCGTACACCGGACTTCGGCGAGGCGCTCCGCGACGTCGATCGGCTGATGCGCATCCCCCCGCGCGCCCTGCACGCCCCGGGCGAGCCGCTGCCCCAGACCTTCATCATGCCGGAGCGGCCGGGGCAGAACCAGGTCGCCTGGTTCGAGTTCGACTGGCGCCGGCTGGACGTGCCGCCGCCCGCCGGGGGCCAGGGCGGGATCCGGCTCTACTACTACGAGCGGGAGCGGGAGGTGGCCGAGCGGGCCCTGCCGGCCATCCGCTCCGCGTACCTGCGGCTGGTGGACCAGTTCCACTACAGCCCCACCAAGCCCATCCCCTACATCCTCTACAGCTCGCAGCGGGAGTTCCAGACCACCAACGTCTTCCAGGTCGGCGAGTCGGTGCTGGGCGTCACCTCCCCGGTGGACCTCAAGATGTCGCTCCCGTACTTCGGCGACCACGAGAAGTTCCGGGAGGTCTCCACGCACGAGATGGTGCACCAGTTCACCATCCAGAAGCTGCTCGACCTCTCCGGCGAGGAGGAGCAGGGCACCGACACCCCGGTCGACGAGTTCCCGCTCTGGTTCATCGAGGGGATCGCCGAGTACTACGCCAAGGGCGGGCTCGACCCCGAGTCGGACGCGTTCCTCCGGGACATCGTCTGGAACCCCGACCCCGAGCACCACTACGAGATCCTGCCCTTCGCCGAGGACCGCTACCGCGGCTACATCCCGACCTACAAGCTCGGCCAGGCGCGGGTGACCTTCATCGCCGAGGCCTACGGCAAGGAGAAGATCCAGGCCTACCTCGAGAACGCCTTCCTCATGGGCAGCGGCCGGTCCGGCGGCGAGGAGCGCGGGTTCGCGGGGCTGACGAGGCGGGTGCTGGGCGAGTCGATCGAGCAGGTGGACGCCCGCTGGCGCGCCTGGATCAAGAAGCGCTACTACCCCCAGTACCTGCGCACCCGCCACGACCTCGCCAACGTTCGCGACCTGCAAAAGCTCCCGGCCGAGCCCGACAGCTACGTCGCCAGCGCCGACGGCCAGCTGCTCTTCTTCCGCGGCCTCGATCGCGAGCAGGGTCGCGCCCGGCTCTATCTCGCCGACGCGCGCCGTCCCGACGACGCCGAGGAGGTGGCGACCGACGAGGAGCCCGGGACGGAGTCGCTCCACCCCATCGAGCACGGGATCCTGGCGCTCTCGTCCCGGCGGCTCGCCTACTCCGCGCTGGACGGCGCGGGGGACGTGCTCTACGTGCGGGACTTCACGCACCGGCCGCCCGCGAAGGGGCGCGGCCCGGAGATCGAGCTCGGGCCGCGGCGCCGGCTGACGGTGCTCCACCCGCAGGGGATCCGGTTCGTGGAGATCGCCGACCCGGCCTTCTCGCCCGACGGGACCGAGCTCGCCTTCGTGGGGCTGACCGAGCGGGGGCAGCAGGACATCTACGTGGTCCCGGTGACGGGCGGGCTGGCGCGGCAGGTCACCGACGACGCCTTCGCCGAGCGGGACCTCGCCTGGGCGGCGGACGGGATCTACTGCTCGTCGGACGCGACCGACCACGGGCGCTTCAACCTCTTCCGCGTGGACGTCCGCACCGGCGCGCGGACCCGGCTCACCACCGCGCCGGTGAACGACCGCTACCCCCGCCCGCAGGGCGACGGCACGGTGATCTTCTCCCGCGACGCCGGCGGGCGCACCGACGTCTACCGGCTCGAGCAGGGGCGGGTGCGGCGGCTCACGGAGTTCGCCACCGGGCTGCAGGAGCCCGCTCCGGCGCCGGACGGGCGCGGGCTCTGGGCGACCACCTTCTACCGCGGCCGGTTCCGCCTGGTGGAGGTCCCGCGCGCCGCCCTGCTCGAGGACCCCCCCGAGGAACAGCCCGACTCCGCCGGCCCGCCGCTCGAGATCCCGCTCGCGTCGATCCCGCCGCAGACCCCGACCTACCGGCCCTTCGACCTCTCCAACTGGAAGCCCGACGCCGGGGCGGTGTACGGCGGCGGCGGGGAAGGGGTGGTGGCGGGCCGGGCGGCCCTGCTCTTCACCGACATCCTGCGCGACCACGTGGTCTACCTCGACCTCGCCATCTACGGGTCCTTCGACTACACGCAGGCGATGGTGCTGTACGAGGACCGCTCGCGGCGCAACGGCTTCGCGTTCGGCGTCTACCACTTCGTCCAGCAGCAGCTCGACAACTACGACCCGAACCTCTCCTACTTCCAGCGCGACTTCGGCCTCATGGGCTCCTACCGGATACCGCTCGACCGCTTCCAGCGCGTCGAGGTCGAGTTCTCGGTGGGCGCCCTCCAGCGCTACTGCCTCACCGACCTGAGCCCCACGCTGGGGATCCTGTTCGACCCCATCTTCGGCGTGGAGGCCCCCTGCACCGGGATCCAGACCGCCAACAGCCGGGCGGGGACCACCGACCAGTGGCGGGAGCGCAACGGCGGGATCAACCCCACCCTCACCCCCACCGTCCGCTACGGCTACGACAGCGTCCGCTTCGATCCCTACACCGGGCCCATCGGCGGCAGCTCCTTCCTCTACGAGCTCGGAGGCCAGGTGCTGCCGGGCCGGAGCGCGGTCACCGGCTTCTCGCGCCTCGACGCCGCCCACTGGATCCAGCTCCTCGGGCGGATGAACCTGATGGCGCGCCTCGCCGTCGGGACGAGCTTCGCGCCCGAGGCGGTGCGGACCTGGGCCAAGACCTGGTGGCTCACCTCGGCCGACAACCTGCGCGGCTTCGGCCCGCTCGACATCGCCTACCTCGTCGGCCAGAACTACTACGTCGCCAACCTCGAGCTGCAGGTGCCGCTCGACTCCGTGATCCACCTCCTCATCTTCGACTACATCGAGGGGGTGGCGGCCTTCGACTTCGGCGGCGTCTTCAACCACTTCGCCAGCCGCGACTACCCCATCTGCAGCACCAGCGGCCAGTGCCTCGAGGCGCGGGAGGCGGGCGCGTGGGAGTCGCGGACCCTCACCGGCGTGCTCGGGGCGAACGTGCTCTTCGGCCCGCTGCTCTTCCGGCTCCACTTCGGCCACCCGTTCGACATCAAGGGGCAGAAGACCCCGGCCATGCTGAGCCACACGCCGTGGGTGACGAACCTCACGCTCCGCTACGCGTTCTTCTAGGAGCGCCGGGCCCACTGTTGTCCGGGTCTCATGGACGGTCGCCCTTCTCCCCGGGGATCGCGGCCTCCCTCCCCGGCCCTCCCCGCCCGCCGGGGAGGGAAGGCCTCGGGTGCGCCGCGGGGAAGTGCGCGCACGTTGGCGAGAGGGGACGAGCGGGTGGAGGACCGCGGCGCGCGGAGCCGGCGCGGGCCGGCTACGCCCCCTCCGCCACCGCGGAGACGGGCGGCGCGGGCTCGGCTGGCGCGGCGAGCCGGGCGACGAGCCGCTCCATCGCGGCCGGGTTCTGGCGCAGCCACTCGGCGGCGCGCTCGCGGCCCTGGCCGATCCGCTCGCCCTCGAACGCGTAGAACGCGCCCGACTTCTCGACCGCGTTCCGCTCGGCGGCGAGGTCGAGCGCCTCGGCGAAGCGGTCCACCCCGCTCCCGTAGCGGACGTCGAACTCGGCCTCGCGGAAGGGGGGCGCGACCTTATTCTTCACCACCTTCACCCGGGTGCGGCTCCCCACCGCGGCCTCGCCCTCCTTCACCTGGCCGATGCGGCGGATGTCGAGCCGGACCGAGGCGTAGAACTTGAGGGCGTGGCCCCCGGTGGTGGTCTCGGGGTTGCCGAAGACCACCCCGATCTTCATCCGGATCTGGTTGATGAAGATGACCGTCGCCAGGTTGCGCGAGACCACCGCGGTGAGCTTGCGCAGCGCCTGGCTCATGAGCCGCGCCTGCACGCCCATGTGGGCGTCGCCCATCTCGCCCTCGATCTCGGCCTTGGGCACCAGCGCCGCCACCGAGTCCACCACCACCAGGTCCACCGCCCCCGAGCGCACCAGCTGCTCGGCGATCTCGAGCGCCTGCTCGCCGGTGTCCGGCTGCGAGACGAGGAGGTCGGCCAGGTTCACGCCGAGCTTCCTCGCGTAGCCGACGTCGAGCGCGTGCTCGGCGTCGATGAAGGCCGCCACCCCGCCGAGCTTCTGCGCCTCGGCGATGGCGTGGAGGGTGAGCGTGGTCTTGCCCGAGGACTCCGGGCCGAAGATCTCGATCACCCGGCCGCGCGGGTAGCCGCCCACGCCGAGGGCGAGGTCGAGCCCCACCGAGCCGGTGGGGATGACCGGGATGGGCCCCGCCGCCTCCGCCTCGCCGAGCCGCATGATGCTCCCCTTCCCGAACTGCTTCTCGATGGAGCCCACCGCCGCCGCCAGCGCCTTCATCTTCTCCGTCAGCTTTCCCATGTGTCCCCCTTGCTTCGGCTTTCGCGGCCCTCGCCGCGGTGTGAAGGTGCGGGATCCGGCGCTCAGGCTGGCTGCCGATCAAGGGTTCGGTACTGGATGGCCTCGCCGAGGTGCGGGGCCCGGATGGCGTCGCTCCCCTCCAGGTCGGCGATGGTGCGGGCGAGGCGCAGGATGCGGTCGTGGGCCCGCGCCGAGAGGCCGAGCTTCTCGACCGCCTGCCCGAGCAGCCGCCGCCCCGCCTCGTCCGGCTGGCAGACGCGCCGCTGCGCCGCGCCCCGGAGCCGGGCGTTGCAGCGCGGGTGCGCCCCGCGGCCGGACCGCTCCTCCTGGGCGGCGCGAGCGCCTGCCACCCGCGCGCGCACCGCCGCCGAGGTCTCGCCCTCGCCCGCCGAGACGAGGAGCCCGCAGGGCACCGCCGGGACGTCCACGTGGATGTCGATGCGGTCGAGCAGCGGCCCGGAGAGCCGTCGCCGGTACTTCTGCAGCTCGTGGAGGGTGCACAGGCAGGTGCGGCCCTGGGCGCCGTAGTAGCCGCAGGGGCAGGGGTTCATGGCGGCGACGAGCATGAACTGCGCCGGGTAGCGGACGCTCCGGCCGGCCCGGGCGATGGTCACCTCGCCGTCCTCGAGCGGCTGCCGCAGCGAGTCGAGCACGTGACGCCGGAACTCGGTGAGCTCGTCGAGGAACAGCACGCCGTGGTGCGCGAGCGAGATCTCGCCCGGGCGCGGGACGTTCGAGCCTCCCACCAGGCCGGCGTCGGAGATGGAGTGGTGCGGGGCGCGGAACGGCCGCTGCTCGATGAGCCCCCGGCCGCGGGTGAGCCCGGCCACGCTGTGCACCACCGTGAGCTCGAGCGCCTCCTCGAAGGCGAGCGGCGGCAGCACGCCCGGGAGCCGCCGCGCCAGCATGGTCTTGCCGCTCCCCGGCGGCCCGAACATGAGCAGGTTGTGGCCGCCGGCGGCGGCGACCTCGAGCGCCCGCTTGGCCTGCTCCTGGCCGGCGACGTCGCAGAGATCGAGCGCCGGATCGACGCCGGCGGGGAGCGGCGCGGGGAGCTGCGCGGGCAGCTCCGCCTCTCCGCGCGCCCAGGCGACGATCTGCCCGAAGTGGCGGGCGGGGTGCACCCGCAGCCCCTGCACCACCGCCGCCTCGAGCGCGTTCTCGGCCGGCACCACCAGCCCCCGCGCGCCGGCGCGGCGGGCCTCGATGGCCATCGGGAGCGCGCCGCGGACCGGCTTCACCTCGCCGGAGAGCGAGAGCTCGCCGGCGAAGTGGAGCCCCTCGAGCGCCTCGGGCGGCAGCTCGTGGCTGGCGGCGAGGAGCCCCACCGCGATGGGCAGGTCGTAGCTGGTGCCGTCCTTGCGCAGGTCGGCCGGGGCGAGGTTCACGGTGACCCGCTTCTCGGGGAGCCGCACGCCGATGGCCCGCACCGCGGCGGTGACCCGGACCATCGCCTCCTGGACGGCGCCGCCGGCGAGCCCCACCAGGCGGCTGCCGGGCATTCCCGGCGAGGCCTCCACCTCGACGTCCACCGGCACGGCGGAGACGCCCAGCACCGACTCGGTTCGCACGCGCACCAGCATCGTGCGCGGTCAGGGAGCAGCCGGCGTGCCAGCGCGAGATGGGCCTGGAACGGCGCGCCCGCGCCGGCGTTCCGGGCCGCGCAGCGGACCCGCGGTCGCGGCGCGACCCGGCGGTCCACCCCCTCCCCGGCCCTCCCCCGCTTCGCGGGAGAGGGAGGAGCCTTGCGTGCTCCGCCCCGGCCCGGCGGGTCACACCCCCTCCCCGGCCCTCCCCCGCTTCGCGGGAGAGGGAGGAGCCCCGCGTGCTCCGCCCCGGCCCGGCGGCCCCCCTCCCCGGCCCTCCCGCTGCGCCGGAGAGAAATGGAGGCAGCTCCCTCCCCATCGCACGGGGAGGGGCGGGGGAGGGGCCGCCCTTCGAATCCGGGAAGCTACTGCGCCGTCGCCTGCGGCGCCCCTTGCGGCCGCGCGGCCTTCTTCTCGAGCTCCCCGGGCGCGAGCGCGCGCGGCCGGGTCACCTCGACCGTGGTCTGCTCGTCGCTGCGCCAGGCGAGCTGGCCGATGCACCGCTCGGCCTCCGCCCGCACGCCCTCCACCCGCCGCCGGGCCACGTCGATGGCCAGCGACTCGGTCTCGGCGCCCTCGCCGCCGGCGGCGAGCGCGGCCTTCAGCGCCCGCTCGGAGCGCTCGGCGGCGCCGGCCAGCTTGGCGGCGTGGTCGAGCTTCTGCCCGCAGCAGTCGAGCTTGGCGGCGTCGCGCTCGGCGCGCGCCTCCTCGCACTGCGCCACCAGCTGGGCGG